>JABLXP010000022.1 GCA_013178045.1 Bacillota bacterium | reverse complement strand
GCCTGGAATAAAATGTTAAATTACATTGTGGTTTGGTTTTTGACCTTAATCTAGCGAAAAAAGAGTACATCTAAACGACTAACAATGTTTTACCTTTAACAAAAAAGCTAATTTTGCAAAAGGCTCCATTAGTTAATACTGTCATAAATCTCAACCTCTTCAAAAGGAGCCAGTTTAACGTCGGACTTTAGATAAATCTTGCCGAATCTAACGTCAACTTTGATCGGAAAGCGCCGGCCTTCGCGGAGGGCGATAAACTCAGTAATAATCCCCTTGTCATTCCATTTGGACGGGTAGCAGACAAATCCTTTGCCGCGGCTTGTATACTCCCACTCTTCAAAACACTTAACCGCTTGCTGCGGTGTGAGCTCCTTTTTACACCGTTCACAGATAATTTTAAGTGGACCTTCAACCCACTCGCCTTCTTTGGTCACTTTCCCCAGAGGGTCCTGGACAATGGACATAGAATTCGTTTTAGTTAAAGTAAATCTGGTCGAATTGCCACAAGGACAACGATAAAAGGCCTGTTTTTCCATAAGTACCCTCCCCCACACCCTTTTAATATTATTTATTATTTTAACACACCGACCACGGGAAAATCGACTCCACAAAAATCCCCTGACTTGCCTCTGGTCAGGGGGTTCTCGGTTTGGCGCCTCGACGATTTTACTCTCTTTCAATCAGTCAAGGTATTGTCAGCTACGACAATAAACGATAAGATATAGCTAACAGGCAAAACAAGGGGAGGGTTCAGTATTAGTAAACTTCTGCGTTTGTTACCTTACCTCATTGCCACCCTGTTAATTATTGCATCAGTAAACTGCGGTGATATTTTGCGGAGCATGGCCATTGGCGACATTCCAGCTATCAAAGAGCACATCTTGTCCTGGGGAATCTACGCTCCACTCCTCTCGATATTTCTCTTGATTCTTCAAGGGATCATCTCGCCAGTACCGGCGGTGGTATTATACATCGCTAACGCCATGGTCTTCGGCGCTACCGTAGGATTCATCATCTCCTGGGTTGGCTCCCTCTGTTGCGCCTGGCTTTGCTTCGCCTTGGTCAGGCACACCAACATCGGTAATAAAATTAATCACCGCTACCTAGAAAAAATCAATGAAATGCTGGAAAAATACAAAGAAAAGGCTGTTTTTTTCGCTCGGATTACACCACTGCTACCGGCGGATACAACCAGTTACGCTTTTGGTCTAACTAAAGTTTCGACAAGAGAATACCTGTTCGGCACTGCCCTAGGGCAAACTCCCTCGATTCTCTTTTACTCCTTCTGGAATAATGAACAGACTTCAGTCATCTGGAGCATCATTGGTATCTTGATGTGGTCAGCCATCATGGTGATCTTGCTGAAGTTATTCCACTTCTTAGTCCGTTGGATAACAAACCAAAATAACCGGGCTTTAACCCAAGACTACCCGCACAACTCTTGCATCATTCGGAATAATCAACCTGAACCCGAATGAGCAGGGACACACCATATCAACACCTAGCACTGTGTTACTATTGGTACAGAGCAATTCCAAAACGGGAGGCGTGGTTAGTGGTTAATTTAGCTTTGGTCAGCATGTAAATACTTGTGAAAAAGGTTTGCCTTTTGCTTCTTCTTCGCTCCAGCCTGTAATTTCCTGGGGCAACTTTGTTCATTGTCGTAATCTTTCCTTCTTCGTCTTTAGTAATCACCCCATCATCGATGGAGAAAAGGGTTTTCCAAGTTTTTCTCCATCTTTACCGTTTAATGTACATTATATAACCTCCCGCGCCTCAACCCCCGCCATCAAAATAAACACCACTTAGACCAGTGCCACTACCCTAATCTTATCTACCAGTGCCGTAAAGAAATCCCCGTCGAATTCGGTTATCCTGACAAAGGCTTCCTTCAGTTTTTCCTCATCCACTGCTTGGCCAATAATGTTTCCCCTAGGCGTGTGCGGTGCGCTTTTCTCGGCTGGAACGTTAAACGTGGACGTGTCAACTGCACACGTTTCCTAAAATGAAAAGGCCGTGGTCCATTTCCACAGCCTTACGGTTATTGGGTTTCTGGTGTCGGAGACGGGACTTGAACCCGTACGGTTGCCCACACGCCCCTCAAACGTGCGCGTCTGCCAGTTCCGCCACTCCGACACGTTTTCTGTTTGCAGTGACCATTATAGCAGATACCCTAGACCAGGTCAAGCAAAAATACGGCTTAAAATCTGGTAAGTATCAGGCTACTTCAATTTCACCTTGTTCAGCGGCACCGTATTCAGGCTGGTGACCTTTAAGCCTCGCACGTCCGGACCGACCAGCTTCAAGGCATCCCATGAAAACAACCCGATCAACGGCACATCTTCTATAATCAATTGCTCCACCTGGCGATAAATCGTTAGTCGCTTAGCCAGGTCCTTCGTCTCCCGACGGGCTCCTTCCAGCAAGCTGTCTACCTGGGGGTTACGGTAGAGACAATAATTACTACTCCCGATCTGGTTGGAGTGAAAGTTGCTGTAGAAGAGATCGTCAGGGTCAGGATAATCAGCCAGCCAGCCGACGCGGAAAAACTGACACTCTCCACCAGCCAGAGCGGTTTGATAATAATTCCACGTTACACTACGCAGCCTGACTTTAATGCCAACTTGCGCCAGCTGCTTTTTGAGCATTACCGCGATAGCCTCATGACCCGGACCCGCATTGTAGGAAAAGGTGATCAGGGGTAATCCCTTGCCCTGAGGATAGCCGGCCTCAGCCAACAGTTTAGTGGCCATCTCCGGATCATAGGGATACCGGGGCTCCTGTTTGCTCTCAAAGAAAACACTGGGAAGGAGGCCATATAGCGGCGTCCCCGTTCCCCCCAGAATCTCATCCACAATCGCCTGGCGGTTAATTGCGTAAGCAACCGCCTGACGGAGTTTAAGGTTGTTAAACGGCTCATACTGGACGTTAAAACCGATATAATACGTAGATAATAACGGGCGGCGTACCAGTAATTTCGCCATGGCCGGATCGGAAAAAATATGCTTCACCTGGTCCATCGGAACTTGATCGAGTATGTCCAATTGTCCCTGCTGGAACAGGGTCAGTCCGTCTCGAGCGTTCTTGAGGAAGATAAACTGCACTTCATTCAGATTAGCCTTAGGGCCAAAGTAGGCAGGATTGCGTTCGATCACAACCCGCTCGCCACTCACCCACTCTTTTACCTTAAAGGGGCCAGTACCAACCACCGAACCATTACTGGTCCCGTATTCTTTGCCTTCCTTTTCGGTGACGTTCCGGTCGACGATGAAAAAGGGCGGCTGCCCTAATCGGGAGATAAAAGAGGCATCCGGCTGCTCCAAGACAACCTGGAGGTGGTAGTCGTCAATGACCGTAATCCCGCTAACCTGTTTGGCTTTTCCCTCGATGACCTCCCTGGCTCCCTGGATGGGCAGTAGAAGAAAAGCCGAATCCGCCCGGGTAGCCGGGTCAAGAATCCGTTCCCATGAATACTTGACATCTGCCGCCGTGACTTCGCGTCCATTATGAAATTTAATCCCCTGGCGAAGTTCAAACTGATACACCTTGCCGTCAGGCGAAATCTGCCAGGATTTGGCCAGATTCGGCTCCGGTTTCAGGGTCTCCGGGTTATAGCAAATCAGGCCATCATACAAATTAATCCCCATGGTAAGATTACCAGCCAGGTAAAGGTGCGCCGGGTCCAGGGAAGAAACGTTGGCTACTAAACCAAAGCGAAATGGCCGCTGGTTGTTCTGAAGCCACGGCGGTGTAAATGAAACTGCCCAGGCCATTAAACCCAGAATAGCCAGCAGCCCAATCCACAATCCCCAATTTCGCCAGCGGTCGAATATCTTCCACAACTCGTTTACCTCCCTGCACCATAAATGTAGACAACCTATTAATCATATTTACATATTTATGGTCAGAGATTAGAATTTATGTTGGCATGTGAAAAAATATTGTTCAAAAACAAAGAGCTTCAAATGGGGCCTTAAATATACCCGGGTAGGTCTATAGTTACAACCGTTCCTTTACCTGGTTCACTTTCTACCTGTATTTTCCCCCATGTTTTTTAATAATCTGCTTGCTCATCCCTAACCCCAAACCAATGCCGCCCTTTTTAGTAGTAAAAAAAGTGTCAAATATCTTGTTCAAACTCTCTTGGCCTATCCCTTCGCCGGTATCTTTAATTCTAGTCCTCACTAAATTGTTCTCTCTGTTGTAATTAACCTTAATTTCCAACCTTCCTCCATCAGGCATCGCCTCAAAAGCATTTTTAACGACATTTATCAAGACCTGCTTGATTTGTTCCCGGTCCAACTTAACCAAAGGTAAATCAGGTTCTATGCAACACATAACCTGGATATTTTTCAACACGGCCTCGCTTTCGAACAGTCTTTTTATCTCTAGAATAATCTCCTCATATGAGTTAATAGTTCTTCTGGTTCTGGATGGTTTAGCGAGATGCAAAAAATCTTCCAGGATAGTGTTGATCCTCTCAATTTCTGCCATAAGAATTTCGATATAAGCCTCTTTAGGAGAGCCAATCAATTGATTCTTTAATAATTGGATAAAGCCTTTGATCGCTGTTAAAGGGTTACGAATTTCGTGAGCACATCCCGCCGCTAACTGTCCTAGTATAGCTAGCTTTTCTACCTGAAGAACCGCGTTTTCGAGCTCTCTGAATGCGGTAATATTCTGAACCACAGCTAGCAGGCCGTACTCGCTTTCACTTTGGGGTAGCATGTATGTACTTACCGATAGAATAACTTTCTTTCCATCCCAGGTTTTATCACAAATCTCAATTTCTTGCAATTCCCTTTGCTCTTTAATGGCTTCCAAGATTTTTTTATAGAGCTGGCTTTCTTCTCTAGGATAACCGGCAATGTCTTTCAGCGCTTTATTAGATACTCTTAAGGAACCGTCAGGATCAAATATCAAAACTCCTACCGGTAGGAGATCTAAAAAAAGAGGAGAGATGGACAATGCTTCCGTGAGACTAAGGTTAAAAAGCGGCATCTTTCTCATCACCTACTTATTCTTTAAGCTCAACTCATCCAAACTGACGTAGGAGTACTTCAAACGGTAAATAGCTTTGTCTCCACCGTTTTTAACAAGAACCCCCATCTCTAGAAGCTTACCAATGGCCCGTTCTACTTGCTCGGGTGTTCTATTGATTCGCATCGCCAGGCCGTTAATCGTATCCCGCGCATGAGGGTTGGCGTTAAAGTATGTAATCAAATCAATCCTGACCACAGCATCGGTAATATTTTTATTGTAAGGAGACAACTCTACTAAATTCTTTTTCTTAGACAACCTAAATAACACTCCTTTTAAGATTCTAGATCGCGATGGGGAGAACCAGAAATTCACAGTACTGACTTTTCATTGATTGGCACTGCATCTCCTCACAAATCATTTCTCTACCAAGTAGGACAGTTATATAAGCAGCAAAGGTGCCGCGCAAAAGATCACAAACCACCCTAGGTGTCCGGTATAACCGAATCTGGCTTTCCACAGCCGCGACCTGAAAAGACTCATAGCACCGGAAAACAACTCTTCCCTCTGTCTGGTTAAAGCAAACAAGCTCAACCTTTCCTAACCCAGAACGGGTTATTTCTTCACAAAGGCTCTCCAAACACTCCTGCACATTATTGTAAAGAGAACTGGCTCTTTGCGCGATAATCAAACCGGAAGAATAGCCTGCATCATATAAAACCTGGCGCAAGATATGTGGAGCATGTTCTTTGATGGCTGTCAAGAGAGAAGTGAAAGTTTGTAGTGGTAAAAAAATTGCCCTTTCTCCCGCTATTTTCAAGACATTTCCTTCCCGGACAACAATCTGGTGCTTCGACCAATCCCGGGGAAACACTTTTCCCTCGCAGATCTCGCCTTTGAAAGCAACAGTCGAGCCAAAATCAATTCCTAGCCGACTTTTCAAGACTCCCAAAAAAGCCCCTATACGGGGACAGTTAAAATACAATTCCTCGGCTCTGGCACGGTTGCAAAAAAGCTTGTAAATGCATTTTTTCTGTTGAATAGTAATGTGTATCGAGTCTTTATCATCTTTTAAAGAATAATCGTTAGCATCCAGGAACCCTTCCGAGTCAAGAAAGCTAAGGTAAGTCTGGCAAATATCAAGAGGGTTATCCGAGGCAAATTCTATCCGGTCCTGGAAATCCTTGAAGGTTTTGCTGCCAACCGCCTGGGTTATCTGCTCGACCCAGTACTCACCGCCAAAAGGCATCCGTCTAGCCATTTCGCTTAAGCACAGGTAGAGGACATTAATCACTCGACGAAAAGAAATAGCTTTATTTTTAATATCTTTGTCGATAGTCACGCAATCACCTCCAGATCTAAAGCTACCACGATCCCGAAGACAGGGTGGATGGTAAACATATACTGGTTAGCACTAAACTTGCCACTCTTTAGCTTCCCCAACTGTAAAATCCGCACCGGTCTGGCAGGAGAACCTCCTAAGGTCATTCGCACAATGACATTGTAAAGATGGGAGATCGCCGTCATCACTTGGGACTCAAGGATATCTTTAACAAAAACGTCCATGGTCAGAACCCCATGCTTGCGCAAGAACTTGAGCCGATTTTTGTGAAAATTGATTATTTGGTTAGAGTCTAGCCCCGTTAACAGGGTACTCATGCTGTCCACAATCAGCCTGACCCTGCCTCCCAAATTTTTACTCAAAATTTTCTTCTCCAAGGTGAAATACTTGTCCAGGTTACCGTGGTCACTGATACTATATAATTCTGGACTATCATCCTGCTCGTAAGCGTCGACAAAAATCAACCGCCCGGTTTCTTCATAGGCCTTTGTGCTTAACTTGAACATAGTCAAATGCTCTCGCATTACAGACGGCGCTTCATCACAGGCTACATAAATACAGGTATCTCCGCAAATTAATCCTTCTTTAATAAATTCGCCTGCTAAGACGGTTTTCCCGACACCGGTGTCACCTTGTACCAAAATTTGACTCCCGTAGCTTAGCCCCTGGGAAACGATGGTATCTAACCCTTCTACCCCAAAAAAAGCTCTACTCATCTTATAAAACCTCCCCAACCCGGGGAAAAACCTGGATCCCCCGGTCACCAATTTCCATGATGTGATTGCCAGTAATGTGGTTAATCCCCCGCATCTTGAAAACTTCCAGATACCTGATCCGCCGGTTTTTCTCAAAAGTGGATTTCAATAGAATGGTGCCGTGAACTAATGACTCCTCGGTACTGTACCCGTCCTGTTCACTCATCGTGAGGTTGGACAAGAGAAAAGCGGTACAGCCCAAGCTGGTCAGGTAAGAAACCAGACAATAAATTTTTTCCCGTAGAACATATTCATCTTTTATCGTCGCTGTTAAAGCCGGCAAGGAGTCAATAACAATTCGCTTGGCACCAATTTTAATAATCGACTGTCCTAACTTAATAATTTCCTCATCAAAGTTGAGGTTGATGGGTCGAGAGTAGAATACCTTAACCATATTGTCACGCTGAAGGAGTGGCAGGTCCCATCCGAAAACGGCGGCATTTTTGTGAAGTTGCTCCGGGTGCTCTTCAAAAGAAAGATAAAAACCTTTTTCCCCGTACTGCGTTGCCCCATTCACCAGGTACTGAAGGGCCAAAATGGTTTTACCTGTCCCGGAGCCGCCGGCCACAATCACCGAATGTCCCCTGGGGATCCCCCCGCGCAACAGATCATCTAAACCTTCTACGCCAGTAGGAATTGTATCCGTACCAATTTCTGGCAGTTCCTGGTGAGTAATAATACTTCGCAAAGAGTAGACTTTTACTCCGTGCTGCTCAATTCTGATGGGATGCCGGCCAGCGATGTGATCTTGTCCGCGGGTCTTCAAAATTTCGATATAACGGGTACGCCGGTTGGTGCTCTCTTCATTATTGGTCAGCCTGATCACCACATCGACAACATATTCCTAAAAAGGAATAATACGGTTGCCGGAGTCCTCGATTTCTTTCACCAAAAAAGAGGTCAAACCCATCCTTTTTAAACCATTACAAAAACTGTAAACCGCACGTCGTAATTCCAAAGGATCAGGAAGAATATTGGCAAAATGGGTGACACTGTCAATAACGATCCTTTTAGCACCAACTTCGCTAACAACTTCCTCCAATAAACCCGTGCCGGGGTCTAATAGTAGTTCTGGTGACGTGCAAACCACCCTGAGCTTGTTTTCTCGCTCCAATGCTCGTAAATCCCAACCAAAATTGGCGGCATCACGGTAAAACTGCTCAGGTAATTGTTCAAAAGTCACAATCACCCCGGCCTCCCCGTACCGCACCGCCCCGTGATAGATAAACTCCAAAGCTAGGGTCGTTTTACCAGTCCCGGGAACCCCCTCCACCAGGACACTGTTCCCCTCCCTAATCCCTCCGTAGAGAAGAGCATCAAGCCCGACAATACCCGTCTTAATTATTGGCATGGTTCATCACCTCCGCAACAATAGACGTAACATTACAACTTCTACATCTTTTAACAAAAACCTGCCAAAAATATGAATTATTTTACAGAATTTAACTATATTTTTAAAATTTACGCTATCTTAAAGAGAAATAGGCCCCTGACTTGTATAATAAAAAAAGAGCAGAGCATCGGATTTGCTCTACCCCAAACTAGAATTGCCTTTCCTTACCCGGTTATACCCAGTTCAGCCAGTTTCTCTTTAGTGGGAATACCGGTCTCCCGCTCCCAGCCGCGGGCCTCGTAGTAATCCTCCAGCGTTTCCTGAACCTTCGCTGGGTCGAGCACCCGCCCCTGGCTCGGACCTTCTGGGAGCGGTTCTTGATAGAAGCGTTTTGGATAAACGCTGTCAGCTTTGTTTTCCCCCTCCCGAATATTAAATAACTTCTGCAGGTTCCAGACCCTTTCTCCCACCTGCATCAGCTCTTCAGCGGTCAGGTTAATCCCGGTGAGGGTTGAGTATAATTTGGCCAGCAGGGTTGGGCCAACCGCCTGCAGCACTGGTGGACGAATGCACATCCCGATTGTGTTGTACACGGAAATTAAGTCTTCAGACCACTTGGACATCTTGGGGATGTTGACATCCTTGGTTTCTGGATCAAAAACTTCCTGTTTAATTTTCTCGGGCATGTCAAAGCGCTCGTAGAGTTTATCTGGGAAACCAAACTTTTCCGTCTTATATGGGATCGGGTTGTCGTTGAACTTCAAGTTTTCCACCGGGTTGCGGTTGCGCAAGTGATCGCCACCGCGAATATTGGTGATATTACCAAACGTCCAGGTTGACCAACGGCCACGTGCGTCGGCCATGGGGATTTCCAAACCCTTGATCTGCATGGCGTAGTAATCAGTCCCGGGGATCTTTTCTGCCGCTCTCTTCGTCCCCTCGGCCAGGATATCCCCGATTCCCTGGCGGTAAACGATCATCTCCAGAAGTTTAAAAGTAGCTTCTTCATCGCCCCACTCCAGCTTGAACCCGATCTGTTCCTCCGTCAAAAATCCACGCTGGTATAGCTCCGTGGCAAAAGCGATGGTTGAACCCGCAGAAACCAGGTCCACCCCATACCGCTGACACAGTTCCGTTGCCTTGGCTACCGCTGGGATGTTGTTAAGGTCACAGCCGGCCGCGAAAGCCATCAACGGCGTGACTTCCATATCCTTAACCTTCAGACCTGCATAAGGTCCGTCCTTAACCTCGGTCCAGTGGGCGCAGGCGATCGGACATGAGATACAGGCGATTCCCCGATTGCTGTACTTCGGCACCATCTGGCGGCTCCGCGTTTCCATCCAGTTCGGTAACACGCCGGTCTGGAAATTTCGGCCAGGAAGGGCACCAAACTCATAATATGGCACCGTGGCCAGCATCGTCCCGAACTTACTGAACGGACCGAAGAAAGGTGAGGCATAGATCGCTTTACGGGTCTGGTCGACCGCTTCGAGGAGCTCCTTCTTGCTGGCCACCTTGATACTGCCAGTGCCACGCACCGCAATGGCTTTCAGATTCTTCGAGCCCATGACTGCCCCCAGGCCGGTCCGACCCCAGGCGTCATAATAACCATTTTCGATACTAGCAAAACGGCACAGCTTTTCTCCCGCTGGTCCGATGGTGGCTACTTGAATTTCCTCGTCCTGGAGATCTTGCCGGATGAGGGAAATTGTCTCCCAGGCATCTTTCCCCCACAGGTGATCAGCCGAGCGGATCTCTACCTTCCCATTATGAATCCACAGGTAAACTGGCGAATCCGCCCGCCCCCGCAGGATTAACCCATCATAGCCCGCAAATTTAAGCTCACTTCCCCAGTAGTTGCCCGAGCTGGAGGTGCCGAACAAACCGGTGGCTGGCGATTTGGCTGAGGCCTCGGTGCGACAGGCAGTCGGTATATTGGTGCCTACCAGTACCCCAACCCCAAAACAAAGAATATTCTCCGGGCCAAGCGGGTCTACCCCCGCTGGCAACTGTTCATAAAGAATTTTCGTATTGATACCTAGACCACTGACGTAAGTCCTTTTCAGTTCTTCATCCAGTGGGATCTCTTTTACGGTCAACCCGGTCAGGTCGATATCCAGCATTTTACCCGCGTATCCAAACATCAATCTCCCCCCAATTTCTCGCATAGTCTGGCCTACTTGTCTGCTGCAGCAGGTAGTTCGGGAACCTCAACGACCCGCAAACAGCCGGCTGGGCACACTTCTGCACACTTATAACAGCTCCGGCACGTGGACGAAAAAGTAATGTCAAACTGCCCGTTCAAATCATGTTTCTTGATAGTGACGTGGGCCTTGGTCAAATCAAACTCATCGTGATAAGTAATTGAACAGGTTAAAGCACATGTGGTACAACCAATACATTTCTTCGGTGTAATGACCATTTCTTTTGCCATTGTTTCACCACCTTTAAATCGATATATTTCTTCTATTTTCGACATTTAACTCGAGATTCCTGTAAACTCAAACCAGATCTTTTAAAAAAAGACCCCCATCAGAAGAGGCCCATGGATCCAGTTTATTTTTTGTTATCACTGGAATTTCACCAACCGCGGGTTATCCACGCAGCCGGGAATTCGTCCTCGCTTTGCGACTGGCTGACCATTGACCTCTTTTAAGTCCATGGTCATATCGATCGGCGGGGCACCGGAAATATAGCTGCCAACCCCAAAGGCATCCGCACCGGCCGCGACTAACTGGCTGATCTTTTCAGGGGTTAGCCCACCGGAGACAAAAATCTTGACATGCTCCGCCCCTACCGCGTTCAACCGGGCGCGGACTTCCCGCACCAGGTCAGGCGTTACTCCCCCCCGCTCACTCGGGGTGTCCAACCGTATCCCCTCCAGGTGCGGTCCCAAGACAGCAGCTACCCGGAGTGCCTCCTCCGCTTCGTCCTTAAAGGTATCAACCAGCACGAGGCGCAGGTGCTCAGGCGGCATGGTCTGGTGGTAAGCCAGGCCAACCTCAACCGTATCACCGGCGATCAAGATGGCAGCGTGCGGCACAGTACCAGCGGGCTCTTTTCCCGCCAGTTTGGCCCCCAGGATACAACTTGCTCCGTCTGCTCCACCCACAATGGCCGCCCGCTCCATCACCGGCGCAACCGCCGGATGCACATGCCGGGCCCCAAAACACAGCACCGGTCGGTGGCCGGCGGCCGCTTTCGCCTCTCTGGCCGCAGTCGCCCACCCGCTTGAACTGGCCAGGAATCCAAGGATCGCCGTCTCAAACAGACCAAATGCGTTGTATGGTCCCGCGAGGCGCATCAGCACCTCTTTTTCTGTAAATGTCTCTCCTTCAGGCAGCGACCACACCTCTACCGGCCGGTCTTTCAGCAGGTTCAGCACCTCCGGCACACCGGCCAGTACCCCGGCACGGCGGGCAAAAATCTCGGCTTTTACCGGGGTATCTGCTTTCCCTAGGTATTCTAAAATCTCGTAAGTCTTAACGAAATAGATATCTGCAGTCGCTCCATTAGCGATCTCATCATGGTCGGCCGAAAAAAATCGGCGCTGGAGATCTATTTTCAGGTTGCTTACTTCCGCCAGGGTACGAATTTCCTTTGCCGGCATGACTATCCCCTTTCTGGTAGCAGTTTACAGTAGTATTCTCTTTTTATCCCTAAAATCCTCTTTGTCTTGGTGTAATAACAAGGTGCCGTCTTGGCACCTCACTTAACCGCATACAGTTTTCGGTAGATGTAATAGTCACTCATCACCCGGTAGACATACTTGCGGGTTTCTGGGAAAGGGATCTGGTCAATGGCTTGATACTCACCTGTCCACAGACCAACGGCCAGCCAGGTTTTGACGTTTCCCCGACCAGCGTTATAAGCAGCGACCGTTACGACCACGTTATGGTCAAACTCATCCAGAAGTTCGGACAGATACCACGTCCCAATCTGAATGTTTCGCTGTGGTTCGTACAACTGACTGGGATGGTAGTCAGGCAATTTCATCTGGCGGGCCGCCCACTCAGCTGTTTCCGGCATCAGCTGCATCAGTCCCCGCGCGCCCACCCGGGATTCGGCATCGGGGTAAAAACGACTTTCCACCTGGATGATAGCCGCCACCAAATAGGGGTCAACGTCAAACACTCGAGCGTAGCAG
The DNA here is from genome assembly GCA_013178045.1 of Bacillota bacterium. Lineage (NCBI taxonomy): Bacteria > Bacillati > Bacillota > Bacillota bacterium. The sequence continues at coordinate 38,851 of JABLXP010000022.1, read as the reverse complement.
AAAATCAACTCCCGGTGAGGAATGGGATAAAAATACTTGAGGATTCGGGGTGCATTCAGGGTAATCAGGGCAAGAATAACTACTGCGCTCAGGAACAAACTCAACCAAAACCGTCTTTTTCTCTGGCCCCAAAACAAGACCATGGTCATACCCCCGAAACCATTCTATGTCTTTGGCAAATCAATCATGTCTTGTTTCGGGGTATTTTCCTCAGTTTGCCCGAGTTCCCTCCACAACTTACGGACCTGGCTCACCGTATCGGTAATACTCCCCCTATTGTCGATAACCCGATCCGCTACCTTCACCTTCTCTGCCAGCGGCATTTGAGAAGCAATCCGCTGTCGGGCCGCCGCTTCGCTCAGGCCGTCCCGCTCCATCAACCGCTTGAGCTGAGTCTGTTCATCCACCGCTGTTACCCAGATCTCGTCCACCAGGTCATTCATGCCGGCCTCAATTAATAAGGGGACATCCAGAAACACCACCCGGTCCAGGCTTTCCTGGCGCAATCTGGCTAACTGACGTTCAAATTCAGCCCTCACCTGGGGATGGGTGATGGCATTCAGCTTTTGCCTGGCTACCGGGTCCGCAAAAACGCGCTGACCCAGGACCGGTCGGTCCAGGGTACCGTCGGACCGTAAGACCTCTGGACCAAAATAATCCACAATTTCGCGCCAGGCCGGCTGGCCCGGCGCCACAATCTCCCTGGCGATCTGGTCCGCGTCCAGAACTACCGCGCCCAGTTGCCGCAGGATCTCAGCAACGGTGCTTTTTCCGGTGGCGATTCCGCCAGTCAAACCAATCACTCTCATGCCCGGATTCTCTCCTAATTCTGACAGTTAGGACAGTGGTAGGAACTCCGCCCCCCAACTTTCAGCCGGTGGATCACCTGCCCACATCGCGGACAGGCTTGACCTTCCCTGGCGTATACCTGCAGGTAATGCTGATATTCGCCGGGTCTGCCTTCCCCATCAACGTAATCGCTGACCGAAGTCCCCCGGTGCTCAACCCCAGCCGCCAGCACCTGCCGGATAGCCGCGTAAAGGCGGTTAATCTCCGCTGGCGATAGCGAATTGCTAACCCGCTCTGGGTGAAGCCCGGCCGTAAATAGAATCTCATCGGCGTAAATGTTGCCGATTCCCGCGATCAAGGTCTGGTCAAGCAGCAGTTGCTTGATCTTCGTTTTGCGTGGGCCAGTTATCTCCGCCAGATATTCTCGCGTAAACTCATCGCCCAGGGGTTCAACACCCAGTTCATTCAGGCCCGGCACCTGATGCAGTTCACCCCTTGGCACCAACAACATATAGCCAAACTGCCGGAGGTCCTGAAAGCGGAGTTGGTGACCATTATCCAGTGTGAAGACCACATGGGTGTGTTTCGTCTGCGGTACGTCTGCGGCCGTATACAACCAGCGGCCAGTCATCTTTAGATGAGTTACCAGGGTCTGTCCATTACTAAGGGAAGTCAATAAATATTTTCCCCGCCGGTCAATCCCGAGGATTTTTTGCCCAACCAACCGTTCACTAAACTCCATCGGGCTCAGACCCTGGACAATTTTCGGTAAGGCCACCTCCACCTCGGTGATGACCCGGTCAACGATTTTCTTTTCCAACGTGCGTTTAACCGTCTCGACTTCAGGTAGTTCTGGCAATGCTTCAACCTACTTTCGCCAGGTCGTACCAGTTCGGTCCGACATGGATATCCACTACCAGCGGTACGCTCAACGTGACCGCGTTTTCCATGCACGTCTTGACTAATGGAACGACCACTTTAATTTCGTCACGGGGGACCTCAAAAATCAGTTCGTCGTGAACCTGGAGCAGCATTTTCGTTCCCAGTTGATGTTTTCGGAGGGCCTGCGCCACCCGGAGCATGGCCAGTTTAATAATATCGGCCGCACTCCCTTGAATTGGCGTATTGATGGCTGCCCGTTCCCCAAAATTGCGGACCATCCGGTTGCTGCTGAACAGTTCCGGCAGGTAGCGGCGTCGTTTGAGCAGGGTGGTAACATACCCGAGATTGCGTCCCTCTTGGACTACATCCGCCATAAATTTCCTGACCTGCGGATAGGTGTCGAGATAATTAGCAATGTATTCCCTGGCCTCCTGACGGCTGATCCCTAAATCGCGGGACAAACCAAATTCACTGATACCGTAGACAATTCCGAAGTTTACCGCCTTGGCCCGGCGGCGCATCTCTTTGTTCACCTCATTCAACGGCACGTGGAAAACCTCGGCCGCGGTATGGGTGTGGATATCCCGCTCATCTAAAAAAGCCTGTCGCAGATTACGGTCACCCGAGACATGGGCCAGCACCCGCAGTTCGATTTGGGAGTAGTCGGCCGTCAGGATCAGGTTATCTGTCTCGGAGGGGACAAAAACTTTTCTGATTTTGCGGCCGTGCTCCAGTCGAATTGGGATGTTTTGCAGATTCGGCTCGGTGCTGCTGAGCCGCCCCGTCGCAGTAACGGTCTGATTGAAGGTCGTGTGAATTTTTCCCGTTTCGGGGTGGATCAATTGCCTCAATCCATCAACATACGTTGACTTCAGCTTCACCAACTGGCGGTGTTCCAGGATCTTGGCCACCACCTCGTGCTGGTTGGCCAATTCTTCCAGCACTTCCGCATTGGTTGAATAACCCGTTTTGGTTTTCTTTAATACAGGTAGTTTCAGTTTTTCGTAGAGAATTATCCCTAATTGCCGAGTCGAGTTGATGTTAAACTCCTCCCCGGCCAGGGTATAAATTTCCTGGGTGATTTCCTCGATCCGCCGGCCCAATTCGGCAGACATCACCTCTAGCTGTTCAACATCCAGGCGAATCCCAGCCATTTCCATGTCCGCCAGTATCGGGATCAAGGGGAGTTCAACTTGCCGATAGAGTGGTTCCATCTCCAGTTCAGTTAGTTTGTGCTGCAGCACACAGTGCAGTTTAAGGATCACCTCGGCCCGCCGCCCCGCTGCCCAGACTGCGTCATCCGAGGGAACGATAACTTCGTTCAAGTAATCCAGGACCAACTCCTCGAGTCCCTGCTTGGCTAACCCCGGGTTAAGCAGGTAAGCAGCCAGCATCGTATCCCCCGCCATCCCTTTAAGCGCAATCCCTTCCCGGCGCAGCCTGATCAGGGCCGCTTTGGCGTCGTGGAATATTTTGTAGATTTCCTCAGTAGCAAAAACCTCGTTTAACCGGGCAAGTAGCTCTTGTTTCTGCTCAGCAAACTTGTCAAAAGCCAGGACCGCCGTCTGCCCCTCCCCAGCGGAAAGCGCGATCCGTCTGATTTGACCATACATCGGATGGGGATGAGTGCTCTCGACATAAACGGCCATTTCTCCCGCCTGTCGTAGCCGGTTTAAAAACTGGTTTACTTCCGCCAGGGTATTCAGATGTAAATAGTGTGTCCCAGTCAGCTCTGGGCTATTTAATCTATCCCGGGCTGTCTCAGGCTTTGGTCCCGATTTAGCCATCTGTTCGACCACATTATTGATCAATGACTTGAATTCCAGGTCTTTAAACACCTCAAGCAGTTGCTCCAGGTTTGGCTCAGTGTAGGCACATTCCGACCATTCCACATCAATCGGCACATCACAACAGATCGTGGCCAGGCGCTTGCTCAGGCGGGCTTGCTCGGCAAATTCCTGCAGCTTGGCCTGCAGCTTCGCCGGGGTAACCCGGTCAAGATGGGTCAGCAATTCTTCCACTGTCTTAAATTCTGTTAGCAGCTTGAGAGCAGTCTTCTCACCGATCCCGGGGACACCGGGAATATTGTCCGAAGCATCACCCATCAGGGCTTTCAGATCCACCACTTGAGCAGGTGTCAACCCATATCGCGCCCATACTTCCGCCTCACCGTAAATCTCCAGATCACTGATCCCCTTCCGTGTCAGCATTACCCGCACATGGGGAGAAACCAATTGCAGGGCATCCCGGTCACCCGTAACGATTACGCTTTCCAGCCCCTCGGTTTCCGCCCGACGGACCAGGGTCCCGATCAGGTCATCAGCTTCAAACCCCTCTACCTCAATAAAAGGGATGTTCATCGCCTCCAGGACCCGCTTAATCTGGGCAAACTGAGGGCGCAGCTCCTCGGGTGTCCCTTTACGGGTCCTTTTATAGTCACCAAAGCAAGCGTGCCGAAAGTTGATTTTCCCTTTATCAAAAGCGACGACCAAATAATCAGGTTTCTGCTCAGCAATCAACTTCTGGAGCATATTGGTAAACCCGTAGACCGCGTTGGTGAAGATTCCCTTACTGGTGGATAAAAGCGGAATGGCGTAGAAAGCGCGGTGGGCCAGACTGTTTCCATCCAGGACGACAAATTTTTTACGTTCTGCCATTGGCTGTCCCACCTTTCCTGGTTCGGGTATCCAAAACTTGTCCCCTCAGTCCCGGCAAGTATCCCTGTTCACCTGTGATGAGGAGTTCAGTGTCTAATTTACGGGACAAATTCTGCAGTTTCTCTAAGATCTGCTGCCCGTGTGTATCTTTAAGCACCACGGGCTGGGACTCAGGAATAAACACGGGTAAGATAGTCACCCCAGCCACACCCTGCCTGTCCAGCTGCAGCTTGAGCAGTAAGGCCTCACGGGTGGGGAAAGAGAAATTCTGGTCAGTTATAAAATTACCCAGACTGTAGGCGATTGGTTTCCCCTGGTAAACCTCCATCGCCTGAAAAACATGAGGGTGGTGACCGATGATCGCGTCTACCCCGCTGTCAATCAGGGCATGGGCCAGTTTACGCTGCTCGGGAGTCGGCAGTTCCGTGTACTCTACTCCCCAGTGGAGGGACACGATCAGGACATCAACCTGTGGTCTTAACTGCTGTACATCTACCTGGATTTCCTTGAGAATCAAAGGAGCCACACCGGGGACAGTCTCTGTGGCCTGAAAACGCCGCGGATACTGATAGCTGAAGAACAAATCAGCCATCTCACTGTAGGCCAGAAAACCCACTTTTAACCCGTTGACCTCGAGGATCTGCGGCCGGCGCGCCTCAGTAATATTCGCTCCCGCCCCCACCGTCTTGATGCCGACTTGATTCAACAGTTCAATCGTATCAAGCAGAGCTGGTGAATCATAATCCACCGAGTGGTTGTTCGCCAGATTGAGAATGTCAAATCCCGCTTCGGTTAGGGTAGTCATTGTCGCCGGGTCCGCCCGAAAACAGATGCCCTTGCCGGGGAGAGCCTGGCCCCGGTTAGAAATCGGAGTCTCTAAATTTGCAAAAGCCAAGTCGGCCTCGCGCAAAGCCAGCTTGATGTTTACAATAGGATATTCTTCTCCGTAACTCGCTATTAATTTCCCCACTTTGCGGGAAAGCCAAACGTCCCCGACGGCAACCAGCGTGGCGGTGGCTGGCTTTTCCATTGATGGAACGGTAACAGAATCACTCACTGGAACAGCCTGCGGCGAACACTGGCCAACTCGCCACCAAGCGTAGCCAACCACGATTAATATAAGAACCAGGGAACCGAGGAAAAGCCGACTTGAACTGGAAAATTCCCGCGCCACCGCCATCCCTTCTTTCAAAAAACATCGCCCAAAAACTACTTCGGTGTGCCTGGCCTTAGTTCCTGCACACCGAAAACGTTATCCCTTACCTGATACCTTTCGCTCTGGCAACCGGCGGGCTCTCTCCTCCGCCAGTTCCCGATCGCTGGTGATCTTCGTGCGCAGAATCTGTCTGGCTCGACTGAGGCGAGACTTGACCGTCCCCAGCGAGCAGTGCAAGTGCGCGGCGATCTCCTCATAAGCAAACCCCTGAATCTCACGCATCACCAGCACCAGTCGATATTCCACTGGTAAGGCGTCAATCAGACTCTGCAGGTATTGTTGAAACTCTTTCTCTTCATAAACCCGGTCAGGAGTCATCACGTGGTCAGCCAGCTGTCTAAACATGTCACCTTCATCGTTCAGCACTGGCGCATCAAGAGAAGTGGTCTGATTCCGGTTACGCTTCCGCAACTCGTCCCGCGCGATATTGGCGACAATGTGGTAAAGCCAGGTATAAAAAGAAGAATCGCCGCGGAAAGTTTTGATGGCGTGGTATGCGCGAATTAAGGCCTCCTGGGCCACGTCACTGGCATCATCATGATTACCCATAAACCGATAGGCAACAGTGTATATCTTGCGCTCATAGCGACTGATCAGCTCCTCGAAAGCCGCAATGTCTCCATTTCGGCTCTTCGCAATGAGATCCTCTTCGGCGTTCAGCACACAACGGCTCCCTTCCGAACAAGAATCCATGATAGGAAGTACGAATTATGAACTTATATGTGCATAATCGTAATAATACTTCGGTACACAAGATAAAATTCCTTCAGGAAAAATAACACACCAAAAGTAAAAAAAGAATACCTTTTAAAATTTACGGAAGCAATCCCATACGGGAAATTGGATAATATCGAAACACCGCTCGCCCTTTTACGTTTTCCAGGGGCACCATCCCCCACGCTCGACTGTCAAAACTGCTGTCGCGGTTGTCTCCCAGCACCAAAAGATAATTTAACGGCACAGTCACCGGGCCAAACTGTCCCGAGGTATGAGCACTCAGGTACTCCTCATCCAAGGGCCAATCATTGACTATAACCTGCCCGTTTCTAATCTCCACTGTATCACCGGGCAAGGTCCGTGTCAAGATCTAGTAGGTATCTCCACAAAAATTTTTTCCGCTATGAGACCTCACCGTTCAAAACATCAGCATCAAGGCAGCGGCCTTGACAGCCACCCCACAGGTGGTCAAATATTGGCACGACAGGACGGCTCCAGGGAACAGGTAAAGATAATACCAGCGCCCTGTCGCAAAAACCATTGTACCACCTGCGGGGACCCTGGCTGTCAAGGCTTCCCTAACGGCGCTGCCTTTTGGGCCCTCTAAGGCTCACCAGGGAACAGGTTAGCAAATAAGGGCAGCAAAATCTGGCCGGGCAAGTTCCCGTAAAACATACTTAATCCACGGCCGGTCGGCAAAAGGACCCTTTAATGCCGGTAAAGACCCCTGTAGCCATTTTTCCACGTCCCCGGCTTTTTGTTTTTCCACTGGCTTTAACTGCGCTAATTCCCTCAGCTTTTCGTGTTTCACCGGCCAGCGCAAAACATAATTATTAAGCTTCCCGTTTGCCTTAGCGGCTAAAATCCGGGCCATCCGGCCCCCACCGTTAATGGTCCACTGGGCTCCCAAGCGTTTCATACGCCGGGCCACGTTGTGCTGAATCTGCCCTTCAATGGTGCCCAAGCATTTCGCTCCCGGTGAGGCAACAATCCCCACCCAATTTTCCTCAAGATAGTGCAAAAGCTTGGTGATCCTCTTCTTCCAGTTACCTCTGGTCTTTTTCGCCGCTTCCGTTAGAATCCCTTGGGTTTCCTGCCAGTTACCTTGGAAAATAGCTGTGGCTACCTTCCGGAAGGTTTCTTCATCATACCAGAGAGCTTCTGTTAAATGCTTGCTCAGGTGGTATGGGTCTAAGCGATATTCGGCGCCAGGAAAGTATTCCAGTCCCTGCTTGGGCCAGTCCGCCCCATCGCCGCCAATGTATATCTTTTGAACCTGGCTTAAATCCCATTTCCCCCCGATCTCAGCATAACCCTCTTCCCAGGCTGCCTCACCTTCATTTAAGCTGCTTAACACAAACTTGTTTTTCAGGACGTAGCGTTCCCGGTCTATTTGCTCCTTCCCCTCGTAAGCTACTATGTGTTTGATTTCTCCTCGTTTCTGCTTTGCCCTTTGCAGGCGGATCATCACCCCGTCGGCTTCAATATACAGCTCCGGCGACACCTCTTTCCCTCCAGGAGCTTCGCCGTCTTTAAAAACTGCTGCTCTTTTTTCTTGGCCTTCGCGTTGGAGAACTTCGCCTACTTCCTGGGTGGCCTGCCAGATGGTCATGGGACTTACCCCAGAAACAAGGTAGCTCAAAATCTCTGCGGCCCGATCAAAGGGAAGCTCAGTGCTTAGGTTGACAGCCAGTTCTTTTAGGCGGGGGGTAATCCTGGCCCGCTCCGGCCAGCCCAGTAGCTCATCTAAAAAGAATCTGGTTTCCCCTGTTTTTTTGTTTTTGTACAGGCGCCTTTTGTAGAGAAATTCCCCGAAGGTGCTGATGGCTGTTTTATCCCGAAACCCGACTACCTTCCAGGTGCTCCGGTCACGTTCATTCATCAGGCGGGTATCGAGTTGTTCCAGTGCCCAAGTGAATATTTGGTTACTGACCTTCTGACAAAGCTCGTGGATACCTTTTTCAAGTTCATAGAAGTCTTTGCACCCACCAATTAATTTAACCAGGTCAGTGACGAAAAGAAGGACTGCACCCACTATTTGGCGAATATTTAACATGAGACCTCACACTCCTTTAGTTTGACTTTGGGTGTTTTTTTGGGCGAGGTCTCATTTCTTTTTCAGGGGGCTGATCCCCTTCTGGTGCCTACTGAAATTTTACTCGGCCCCGGGCAAGCCAATCACCCGCTTGATGTAATCTTCCTTGGCCTGGGCAGCTGGAGGCGGCGTAAAGACAATTATGTCCTGGCGGTGAACCATCGCAAAATGGCAGGTCACCTTTTCCATCAGCACGCGGTCACCGACTTGAATGGTAGGAAGCATTGAACCACTGGTAATTACCCGCGCTTCAGCCAGGTAAGCATGCATGGCAAAAAAGATCAGGCTGGCTGCAAACAGGGCCAAGAGAAGTTGACAGAGTTCTCTCCACCAGCGGGAAGACACGGTTATCGCCCCCAGAAAGCCGTGGTTTTACCCTGATCATCATACCACAGCGCTCCAAGCGAAAAGTGTCATTCGCTCGCCAACCGTTCTTTGTTCCTAGCCGAATTTTCGACAGTCGAAATCCAAATAATCGAAAATGATAAGGCTTTAAAGTCTTTCTACTCAAATTAATTGCCAAGCGTGCTATGCTTTCCCTCTTGCAAATTAGTTAAGAATGTTGTAACATAACTTACGTACCCACTTCATTTTACAATAATTGATCGTTTCACAAAGTAAGGAACAAATGCATCATGCCGAAGTGGCGGAATTGGCAGACGCACTTGACTCAAAATCAAGCGTGGTCACCCCACGTGCCGGTTCGACTCCGGCCTTCGGCACCATCAGGAACACCCCTCCAGCCATGGGCTATTTAGCTATGTGCGGGAGGGGCTTTAATTCTCCGCCTCTTCTTGTCGGCATACATCCTGGCATCAGCCCCAGGGTAATAAGCGCTTCTAATCACTCTCTGCCCGTGTCAGAAAAGCCTGCCAGTTATATAGACCAAAAAGCCCCGTTTTACCGGGGCCTTTTCGTTACACTTTAAAGCGAGCCGCCTGTTCTTCCAGTTGCTTAGCTACCGTCAGGATCTCCTGGGCGTTAGCCGCGATCTCTTCGGTGGAAGCCGAGAGTTCTTCCGATGAGGCCGAAATCTCTTGCGCTGAAGCAGAAGTTTCTTCCGCCACTGCGCTGACATTTTGAACCCGATCTAACACGATGTCTTTATTCTTCACGGTGCTGTCCATCTCATGGTAAGTGGCCTCAATCATCGGGGCAAGGGCCGCTACCGATTCAAGAATATCGTCAAAAGCCTTGACCGTATTTTCTACATTTTCCAGCTGTGCTACTACTTGTCGTCCAACTTCCGCCGAAGTGTTCACCACCTCATTTGTCTCCGAACCAATAGCGGTAAGCAAAGCTCTGATCTTGTCCGAAGAAGCCCGCGACTGCTCAGCCAGCTTACGCACCTCCTCCGCCACCACCGCAAAACCTCTTCCTGCTTCTCCAGCACGCGCCGCTTCAATGGCCGCATTCAGGGCCAGGAGGTTTGTCTGGTCAGCGATCCCGTTGATTACTTCCAGGATCTCGCCGACCTGGTTTACGGATCTACTCAAGCCCGTCAGTTTATCTCCGACCATCTGGAAGGCTTCGCGCACACTTCTGATCGAAGTGACTAAAATATCCAGCTCTTGTTTACCCATCCCGGCTAATCTTGAAGTTTCTTCGCTGTTCGCCTTGACGCGGCCGAGTTCGTTATAGACCTTCTCCAGGCTGGTAGTTATATTACCAATGAGGCCCAGGATCTCCTGCAGATTACCCGCCTGGTCTGAGGCACCTGCAGCTACCTGCTCGACAGCCCTGGCCACCTCATTGGCAGATGAGGCAATCTCTTCGGACGTAGCGCTCAGGGTCTCCGCGTTAGTAGCCAAGGTCTTAGCGTTCCCCTGGAGACCTGAAAGCAGCGGTTTGAGGTTGGCCTGCAACTGGTCAATGGCCTGGGCCAACTTACCAATTTCGTCCTTCAAGCGCAAGAGGTGCTCAGGAACCGGCTGGGTGAAGTCACCGGCAGCTATTTGCCCTAGATGTTCGACAGCCAAGCTCAAGGGTTGGGTTATATTTCTCGCCATCACAAAGGTCAGCAGTAGGGCAAGCAGGATGATGATTACAGACACAAGGGTCACGGCCCATTTTAGACCGGCAACCCGCTCTAACACCTCTGCCGCGGGGGCAGTAACCCCTACCGACCAGCCGGTACTCTTAATGGGAACGTAAGCTGCCACCTTCTTCTGCCCCTGGAAGGTGTATGACGCAACACCTTCCTCTCCCTTGGCCATCCGCGAAATCACCGCGCCAACAGAAGCCACAGATGGATCAGTCTTCGTCTTCTCAATGAAGTTTTCCTGGGATTTGACCATCTCGATATCTTTGTGGGCAATAATTTTACCTGTACCATCCACCATAAAACCATAGCCGGTGTGGCCGTAGGTAACGCTGGCCACCAGCTGACTGAGCTTTGCTCCATCTACCGTACCGGTCAACACCCCGATTATTTCATTGGTGCCATAGTGACGGATAGGAGAAGCAAAGATAAACACAACCGAATTATCAACCTTGCTGACAATCGTGCTGGAGATAATCGTTTTGCCTCCTAAAGCCGCCTTAAAGTAATCGCGGTCGGCGATGTTGGCTTTACTCCCGTCGTGGTAAATTATCTCCCCATTTTTTCTGCCAGACCAAGCCGCTTGAACCCCAAGCTTTCTGCTCTCTTTTGCTCATCGCGAAGAACGGCCAGTTTTTCCTCCGTTGTGGCCTCCCGGTCACCTGACTTGCCACAGACAATGCTGTTATTAGCCAGGGCTTCCACCACGTACAGTCGCGCCTGCAACCGGCTTTCCACGGTCTCAGCGGTTTGTTTTGCCAGCTTGTGCAAAGCATCCTGGGCTTCTCCCTCCAGGGCGCTCCCGGCGCGGTTTTCGCTTATCAATCCCAGCACCAGGCACCCAATCAAGACGATAAGCCCGAATAAAACAGTCATTCTGGTCCGTAGACTTCCCGAAAGTTTTCTTATCATACTTGCTTTCGGTCGCTCACCCGGTCGAATTATGACCCACGGAGGAGCGAACTTCTCCCCTTTCTTTAAATTTTTTTATCTTTTCGGTAGATAATCGATTTTTAAAAATATAATGATAATGCCATATTTTAGTGTTTCTTGTCAACATTTGTCTATTCGATGCGATTTGCTAACCGAAAAGCCGCTGGAGAACCCTGGCCCGGGCTCTCAATAAAAGGTCAATTGGCAACCATCTTGTTTTAGCGATTCCACAGTTTTCATTCTGCGAAAGTTCAATAAAACGACAAAAAAAACATCTTTTCTAGCAGGGATTAAGGATTAAAATAAAAATAGAGAACCTAAAAAAATAAATAAAAATTCCAGAGGAGGGATAAATATGCCTAATAGTGTTAAATGGCTGGGACATGCCGCCTGTCAAATTACTACCACGAAAGGAAAGGTCGTTTTAATTGACCCCTGGATTACCAATAATCCGAGTTGCCCAATTAAAAAAGAGAACCTCCAACGGGTAGATCTTATTCTGGTCACCCACGATCACTTCGATCACCTGGGCACAGACATCCCAGACCTGGTAAAAACAACGGGAGCTACGGTGATCGTTCAACCCGAACTGGCTGGCCAACTCCAGCAAAGTGGGGTAAATGCGGCCAACATTATCAACGGAATGGGCATGAACATTGGCGGTCAGGTGGAAGTAGCCGGCATTAAAGTCACCATGACACAGGCCCTGCATTCCTGTTCAGCGGGCAGCCCCGTCGGCTTCATTGTTAGATTAGAAGATGGAAAAACAATCTATCACGCCGGTGATACGGGCATTTTTGAAAGCATGCGGCTACTTGGTGAGCTCTATAATATTGACCTGGCTCTATTGCCGATTGGGAGTGTTTTTGTCATGGATCCCCTTCAGGCAGCAACCAGTTTGACTTTGCTCAAGCCGAAAAAAGTGATCCCCATTCACTATCGCACTTTCCCTATCCTGGTCCAGGACACGACAGAATTTGTTAAACTGGCGCGGGAAAAAGCTCCGACAGTTGAAATTGAGGTCATTGAGCCAGGACAAGAGGTATTACTCTAATCTCACGAAGAACACTCGGCAAGTACGTTACCGAGTGTTCTTTTATAGGAAAGATTTTCCATTCACCCCAGCAAAATTACTGCCGTTTCCAATTCTATCTATATCTTCCTCGTTGGTTTTTAATTGACTATATTACTAAAATATGCTACTTTTGATATTGTGAGATATATTACATAATTACAAACAAGGAGGGAATATATGTCGGGAACACCAACAAAAGAGAATGCACAAATGGTTCAACACGTTGTGGCTGAACCAGCGGGTTTGGGCCTATTGGGCCTGGCCATGGTTACCTTAGTCGCTTCTTCGCAAAAATTGGGATGGACCACCGGTGTGTCTTACGTTCTGCCTTGGGCAATCTTCCTCGGCGCATTTGCCCAACTGGCCGCTTCCATCTACGACTTCAAGCGTAACAACATTTTCGGCGGGACAGCATTTGGAGGTTACGCCTTCTTCTGGTTCGGCGTAGCCATGAGCTGGATGATCAAACTGGGTATGTTTGGCAAGGCTGCGGCAGAAACCGCGGACGGCAAACAACTGGGTTTCGCCTTCCTGGGTTATTTAATTTTTAGCCTGTACATGACCATCGCTTCGCTGGAAACCAACAAAGTATTGTTTACCATTTTCTTCCTTATCGATCTGTTATTTATCGGTTTATCCTTGAGTACCTTGACTACCGGCTCACTGGCTGAAATGGGTCACAAACTGGCGGCTTGGTCAGAACTGGTTATTTCAATCTGCTCCTTCTACGGATCCGCTGCTACGGTAATCAATCATCATATCGGCAGAACAGTTCTTTCGGTAGGAAAACCTTTTGGTATCCTTAAATAATAAATATATATTATCTCTAATGCAGTCGAAACCCGGGAACACTCCTCGGGTTTATTCTTTATTTATTTACGCGGACCGGGAATCTATTAACGGAGGAAGACTTTTTGATTGCTCAGCCAAAACCAACTGATGGGAAGTAAATCTAACCTGTCCTTGTTGTGTCAGAACAAACCGCTTGAATTCCTCAAAGAAGAGAGTACTGTTTTTATGGTAGTACGTAAGCCGGCGGAAATCTTCCGCGTCGATCGGAGTTTTCAATTCGACTGCCTGGACGCTTTCCGCAATCTCCTGCTGTAGCGTCGCTTCAGCACAGATGATCGTCTCAAAGTTAATTGAACCCTCAAAATATTGAGACAAGCGCTGAACAGTAAAAACCCGATATCGGTATACCTGATCGCTTAATGGATGAGAGATTAAAACACCACGCATGGATGGAACTGGATCAAAGACTTTGAGCGCGCTCGGTTGTAGTTCTGTCGGAATTACGCGCAAAAATTCACTCGCTTTCATGCAGGACCCTCCTGGTGGAAAATATTGCATGTGAACATTATAGCATATCTCTATTGAAGAACAGGTCGATTTCTGTCCGCGTTCAAAAGATTTTTCTGGCTTATACAGCTATATACTGAAAATATTCTACAAAAGCAAAATAGTTGTTACTCACAACGGAAAGTAAAATTAAAGAACAATTATACTTACCTGTTCGAAATAAAAAACCGACGCCACCCGCAATCAGTGAAGTCGGTTTGATTCAACACGCGCAACCTATCCTGCGTCTTCTATTCTCCATCAAAATTGATTAATCAATTGTTCTTTGGTCTTCACCAGTGTAGTAATCACCTCATTAACTGGTGTGCTTACGCCGTATTTTTTACCAAGTACCACCACCGCTCCGTTCAAAGCGTCGATTTCAGTCTTTCGGCCCCGCTGGATATCCTGCAGCATCGACGCATGATGGGAAGCAGTAGCGGGAACCAGTTTTTCGTAAAAATCCCGCAGGTAAGCTTCGGCATCAGACCATAAGGTCTCCTGTTTCATCGCTGCCAAAAGAGCAAATATCTCCCGAATCACGTTGTCCATCAGGAGCCTGGAGTGCTCAACCTCGGCCAGTTTACCATAGTTTACTTCTAAAATTGCTCCCAGAGAATTCAAGGCCGAATTATAGATGATTTTGCCCCAAACATATTTCATGACCTGTTCGGAAGCCCGGGTGGGGATGCCGGCCTTGCTCATCGTCTGGGCAAAGTTCTCCAGGACCTCCATATCGATCACGTTCTGAGGTGAGCCCAACACCACATCGTCAGCGATGACCGTCACTTTGGAAAACCCCGGCGCCAGTGTTTCTGCTCCGAAAATCACTCGACCCAAAACCAACTTTTCCTGTGGGATATATTGGGCCGCTGCTTCAAAGTTTCCGTAACCGTTTTGCGCCAGCAAAACGTATGTATTGGCCGCCATTATTTGAGTAATCTGACCGGCCACCGCCGCGGTATCAAATGACTTAACTGTTAAAATAATCAAGTCAAAATCCCGGCTTTGAATCTGTTGAACATCCGAGACCAGGTCATCTAACTGACTAACGTGATCACCCCAGATCCCTGTTATTCTGACCCCATCTTGCCGGATGGTTTCAACCACCGGTTCGCGATCCAGGCCAACCACCTGGTGTCCAGCCTCTTTCAACAGACAAGAATAAACCGTACCTAACGCGCCAAGACCGAAGACCAGTATCTTCACCCTACTCTACCCCTTACCCTTTTTTCATTTCCTAACTGAATCTAATATAAACCAAGATCTGGACAACTTCAATCAACAGTGAAGAAATCTTCATGCTCGACTTGGACAAACTTTACGCCAGCCGAGGTCTTCTTAAAGAGAACTACGGTAGGTTCCGGATAAGCCACCTGTCTGGCCGGCGCACTGGCTAAGGTCACCACGTCACAGTTGAAAATCTCCAGATGCAGCACTTTGCTCAACTCCCTGGCCGTCAGCGCCGCAAATTCTGGAAAATACTTCTCTTTCATCTCGTACTCACCAAAAAACCGGGCGCGTTTTTCTCTGAAGCCAGCCCCATTTTCTCGATTTAAGAACTCCGGAACGGAGCCTATTCCAACCTGACAGAGATAATCCAGTTTTAACACCTCGCAAAACACCTGATAATCAGGCAGACCTAAAGCTCGATAGAAACCATCAAGTTTTTCTCCCAGACTGGTTGGGTTATGAGCCTGCAAATGCCAACCATGCGCTTCCCAAAATTCGGCCAACCGGGCGTACCAGTCAAAAGGTCCAGCCGGGTAACGGGCTAAGGCAAACTCCAGGGAATAGATGAACCGGTGTGAATTGTAATACCGTTCGAAAACGTCTTCCAGGATCTTCAGCTGCCTGATCTCGGTATAACTTAACCAACGGTTGGCCAAAACTTCATACGGTGGCTGGTCCATAAAAACATACCCATACTGTTTCGCAGTTCGCCGCAACCCTGAACCCTTAAGAAGTTTTAAAAAGCCAATCTGCAACATGTCAGGCCGCAAGGCATAGACGTCGTTAAAAGAACGCTTCAAAGCTTCCCAGTTCTCCTCCGGCAGCCCCACGATGAGGTCCAGATGCTGATAAATCCGGCCTTGACAGCGGATCTGTTGGACCGCCCTGGCCAGCCGGGAAAAGTCCATTTTCCGTTGAATCGCCTTCAGGGTTGGCGGGTGGGTGGACTGGACCCCTATTTCAAAGCGAAACCGACCAGTCGGTACCCGGGCCAGCCAGTCAAGCACCTCGCTGTCGAAGAGGTCAGCCGCGATCTCAAAATGAAATTCTGTTGAACCACCATACTCAGCCAGAAACTTTAAAATGGGCCAGTAGTGTTCTTTACGGCAATTGAACGTCCGGTCAACAAAATTAACCTGCTTGACGCCCCGTTCGATTAAATAAGCCAGGTCCCTCAGCACCCGGGGGAGAGAAAAAAATCTGACCCCGGCAATGGTGGAAGAAAGGCAGTATTGACAGGAAAACGGGCAGCCTCGAGTACTTTCGTAGTAAACCACCCGGTTTTTCAAGTCTAATAATTCCCCCGTGTACGGAAAGGGGATCTGATCAAGGTCCTTAATCAAAGGACGCTCTGGCGTGAGCTTAGGTCCCTCCTCGTCCCGGTAAGCTAATCCCTTAACCTCCTTCAAGCTTCCCCCGCGATGAATGGTTTCCAACAACTCACGTAAGGTTTCTTCGCCTTCCCCCCGCACAATAATATCTACATCAGGGTTAGCGATAAGGATTTCTGCAGGCTCATACGACACCTCTGGTCCACCCAGTATTACGCACGTTGCTGGAACAATCTTTTTTAGGAGCCGGGTCAGTTCGAGGGTTTGGCTGATATTCCAGATATAGCAAGAAAATCCGATCACATCCGCTTGATAACGGTAGAGATCACCCAGGATGGTCAGGATCGGATCATTGATGGTGTACTCGGCCAGCATTATTTCCCAATCAGGAGACTGGCAGTATCTGGCCAGGTATCTGATCGCCAAACAGGAATGAATAAATTTAGCGTTCAGCGTAGTGAGCAGTACCCGCATAAATGTTATCCTTTCTTCCTACTCTTCTAATATTGGTTAATCAGGGAACGGATCAAACCTGGTAATCATCCCACCAGTATGCGCTGGCCTAGTCAGGGCCAGGTGTCTGGCCTGCCTGAAACTCTCGATAAGATCCAGTAGGTCTTGAACGCTTGAGCTATTCGTCAGGTGACCCCATTCCCAGCCAACAGTCATTTTGTCGCCCGCTACACCTGGTATGGCGTCCGGTATTAACCACCCGATCTTTAAACCATCTGCTTCAGGAATAATCGCCGCAAAAGCCCTACTATCCGCGAAGTAAACTATTTTGCCGGGGTCAATCCGCCGTTTCACGTCAATTCCCAGTCCTAATAAATGCTGATCCAGGAGACGAAACATAGGCTGGAGGAACGTGGGTCGGATATGGTCCAGAAACGCCTCCCAGGGCTGACCTTGATTGATAAACTCAACGGGGTAGGGGGTTAAATTCGGCATGATGTTACGGATTCCACCCCGGGGATTGGGGACATCCCCGAATTTCCGGGGAATCACGTGCAGGTGCAGATGCATCACCGTCTGCCCAGCCGCTCTACCCCCGTTGATTCCGAAGTTAAATCCATCAGGTTTATACTGGTCGATCAATATGTTCCGGACGGTTTGCAATAAAGTGAACATCGCTATCAGTTCGTCGGTCGTCGCCTCACTGAGGTCAGGAAAATGCCGCCGCGGAATAATCAAGGTGTGCCCGGGACTGACAGGGTAGCGGTCAGCCGTAGCGACCGCCAGCTCATTAGCCGCCATGATTTGCGCCGGCGACAGTTGACAAAAAATGCACAGCTTGGCCATCCGCTGTAGTCACCCTTTCACTATTCATTGAACAAAATAATCCACTGTTCTTATAGTTCTTAATAAAAAACGAAGTCAGTCGGAGACTCCGTTTTAAAAATATTTCACACTTAGATTACTCACCTGGTTACAGATTTCGGCACAATGGTCCACTGCCGCTTCTAAACGTTCGTAAAGTTCCTTATACTTAATGACGGAAATCGGGTTAGCAACCTGCTCAAACAGGTTAGCCATCGCCTGGGAATAAATAGAGTCACACTTGTTCTCCAGGTTCAAGACCATCCGACAGTGGGCCGCAATTTCCTGCCGGTTTTGCTCCAGCCTGTCTAGTAAAGAAATAATAACCCGTAACTCTTTGACACTTTCCCGCAGGATCTCCACCATGGTTCTAACACAATCCGGGAACTTCTCAATTCCGTAGAGTATTATCCGTTCAATAATACCCGTGACGAAATCCAACGTACCGTCCACGATTTCAGCCAGGTAGAAGATGTCATGAATGTCAAAAGGCTGAAAATACTTGTGTTTCAATTTCAACTTGAGTAAGGCGGTCAGGTCATCTCCTTGAGCCTCCAGGGCAACCAGTTCAGCTAATCGCTCATCCAAAGACTTCCGAGTTTCCACGACATCGACTAGAATGTCAATTCCCTTTTCCACATTCTTCAAGCTCTCGTTAAAAAACCAAAAAATCGAGTCTCCTTCCTTCTGGTTGAATAGCATGGGCATATTCCCGTTGTCCTCCTTACTCAAGAAATTACTTCAATAAATTAATATACGATGGTTACCTGGCAGTTATCATTACCAAATGTTAATACTCCCTCTGAGAGAAAATTCCTGCCAACTTTGACAAAAATCAACCCAACAAATGCTTCATGCACAAAAAAAAGTCCCCTGCCTGATCAGCAGGTAGACATGAATAGGAAGTTGGTATGGTACCCCTGTACTGTGAAGTTCAGTACAAGTGTATTATAACACAAATAGACAAATACTTCTATATTTGTATAGTGTTTGTCAAAAGAGATTTTTTTCACATTTGTGGGACTAAAACCCATTCTGTTTCAAAAAATAAGCTCCAGGGGCGGTTTCACTCCTGGAGGTTTTTTTCTTACTAATTACTTACAGTTAAATAAATCTTGATGGTAACAAAACTACTGGCTCGATCCAGGTATTCTAAATGATTTTCTGTGTTCTTAATGTCCCCCTGTACTCTGGTCAATTCGCTTTGGAGTTGAGGGTTATTCGCCAAATTGGAATTTTGCAGCAGCTTCCACTCTTCCAGCTTCAGTTTTTCCAGTCGGCTATATGTAGAATCATAATCGTTGGTGACATTAGTTTCGGTAACCTTAGAATCAACTATCTTCCCCAACTGGCTAAGTGAAGACATCACCTGTTCGAAACGCTTTTGCGGTACTCTGAAAATTGCCCATGGCTCATTACCGTCGTTTTTATTCGGCCCGCTTATATCACCATTACAGCTAACTGCCAGTTTCTGAAGCTGCTGAGCGATGGCCGCTTCATTCGCAGGCTGCACCTTGATCACCGCTTCTTTGATAATCCGGGTCTCCGACCAGCCATCAAGATTTGTTCCCTGCAGTGAAGGTTTCGGCGGCAGAGGATTTACCTCTGTTGTTAAGCCATTGGTATTACCTTGCTCATTATTCCTGCCGTCGGCAGGCTTAACTCCGGTTTGATTAACATCTCCTGGCTCAGGTTTAGCAACTCCCTGGTCGACAATTGTTCCCTGGTTAGTCGCTTCGCTATCGCTGCTAGCAAGGTTTTGGCCAGTCTGGGCATAGGGATCAAAAGCGACCTTCTCTCGGTTAGTCGAATCAGCAAAGAGGCCTCCCCAGGATAACCCAATCACCAGACAGGCGGCCGCGACCGCAGCCGACAACCAACCGACCCGCTGGTAACGGTTAAACCACCTGAATTTACCGCCTACCTGCTTCTGGGCTTGCAGTTCAACTAACCTTTGATGTAAATGGAATCGGAAATCCTCCGGTGGCTCTATCTCCTCAAGACCCTGCACGAGTTGGCTTACTTCCTGCAATGAGTGCAGTTCCTGCCGACAAACCAGACATCTTGCCAAATGAAAATCCACCGCTGCCTTTTCTTCCGAACTCAACACATTGTCTAGATAGGGAGATAACAGTTCACGGATTTCCTGACAAATCATCAGTCTCCCCCTTTTGTTTGATAGACGTAGCAGCCAGTCATAATGTTCCATTAACCATTATTTTTTCGCTGTCTTTTTGAAAAATTTTCAAAGTCTTTTTTTTCTTGCTTATTAGATATAATATTGATAGTGAATTAGCATCGGGTCGCGTTTTGAACAGGTGTCAAAAATGGCCAAAGCTTACAAAGGAAACCAGAAAATTAGCCAAATTGAACCAGCAACTGAGACGGAACACCGCTTGATCCGACTACGTCTTAACCCTGGGGATATCAATTATTTGCAAAAGGTAATTGACAGCCATACCCATCTGGGCTTTTTGACCCAAATCAATCCAAAGGAAGGGTTGGTGAATATTCATACCACCCCGGATACCTATCCGGAAATGATGAACGTGCTCAAACACTTTCCCCGGCCATTCATTTTATTACACAATGAAAAAAGCGGCATTGAGGTGCCGCCCAACATTCATAATAATAATAATAATTATAATAATTGACAGGTCATTAATGACTCGGCTTAGTTTCCGACATTAAAGCAATGGTTAAGAGGATTAATATTACAAAGCCCAGGGTAATCGCCTGAAGCTGAGAATGGTTATAAAGATAGTTAGCCACAATTAGTCCAACCGCGGTAATGATGTAGATGGCTTTCTTCGCGCCTGCACCCAGAGCGAACTTCTGGCAAACCCCACAGAACTTCAGAAAAATATAAATCGCCACAAATACGGCAAGAATTTCAATCAGTGCATACATTTTCTCACCTCCTCACTTAAAAAAAATCAACTAATTATATACATTTACATGATCTTTCGCGAAAGATTGGCTAACTGGACCGAATTCTGGTATACTATTCTTACCAGTTATACAGATAAATGGAGAAACGCACTATGAAAAAGATTATTCGCCGTGATCTAGAATAATCCTTCTTCCGCTTGAAGTTTGTTAGCTTTTACGTCGCAAAGACTTTAATATACCCCTAAAGGAGGTAAATTACTGGTGGAAATCAAAACAATTGGAATTCTAGGGGCAGGTACAATGGGTTTGGGAATCACCCAAATTTGCGCGCAAGCAGGTTTCCAGGTCGTTCTGGTCGATATTGATCAGGCCATCGTAGATAAAACCATTGGACGCATCGCCACCATTATTCAAAAAGTAATTGAGAAAGGCCAGGCGCCCGAAACAACTAAAGACTTTGTCCTCGGTCACATTAAAGGAACAACCAACCTGAATGAAGTAGCCGACTGCAATATCATTATCGAAACCATTGTTGAAGTTATGGAAGTCAAGAAAAAAGTCTACACCGAACTGGATGC
This sequence comes from Bacillota bacterium, assembly GCA_013178045.1. Classification (NCBI taxonomy): domain Bacteria; kingdom Bacillati; phylum Bacillota; species Bacillota bacterium. The sequence goes on along the minus strand of JABLXP010000022.1, from coordinate 17,757 downwards.
CATCTGTCGCCCATCAGCGATCTTCGCCAGTAACACCTCTTCTCTATCCATCACCGAACTGGCCGCCGTCACGGAACGACCAGAGCAGGTAATCGGCATGCACTTTTTTAACCCCCCACAGATAACTAAACTGGTCGAAGTAGTTCCCGCGATGAAAACTTCTGAAGAAACGGTTAAAGCAATTTGCACCCTGGCGCAAAAACTCGGTAAAAATCCCATAAAGGTTAAAGAAGCACCGGGTTATGTGGTAAATCGAATTTTAACGGCCATGATGAACGAAGCAGTGGCCATCCTGGGAGAAAAGCTGGCCACCGTGGAAGATATTGATACAGCCATGAAGCTGGGGGCTGGGCTGCCGATGGGACCAATGCAGCTAGCCGATATGTTCGGTCTTGACATCGCCCTGCAGGTCTCACAGAGCTTGTTTAAGGAATACGGATTGGAACGCTACCACCCGCACCCACTCCTGCAACAAAAAGTCAGGGCTGGACACCTGGGCATGAAGAGCGGCCGAGGTTTCTACGATTACTCGAAGCACTAAAGGGTACTAATCTTAACAGCTAAGGAGGTGGAATATCCGCTTCGACTAGACATGACCACCTCCTTCGGTTTTTGCAATGTTTTAGAGAACCTTTGTTACACCACGGTACACCAGTCCGCGCGCAACGTCGATAGTCACGGTGGTACCGTCCTGCAGAAACGTCGTCGCGCCGGCAGCCCCGACAACTACTGGAATTCCTAGACTTAACCCCACCACCGCCGCGTGGGAGGTCAACCCACCTTCTTCAGTAATTACTGCCACCGCTTTTTCCATCAGCGGGACGAATTCTCGGTCCGTGCTGATCGTTACCAGAATGTCACCGCTGCGGAACTTACCCAGCCCCTCTTCCGGCCGATTCACCAGGCAGACGCGGCCAGTTACCGCTTTCTGACCGATACCAGTACCGCGGACAAGCACTTCGCCCACGATGTGCACTTTTAGCAGATTGGTTGTGCCGGGAATCCCCACCGGGACACCAGCGGTAATGACGACCAGATCACCGCACTTGATTAGACCGGCTGCCAGAGACGCGTTAATCGCCTCTTCGATCATTTCGTCAGTGCCTTTGGTTTCGCCGACCTGCAGAGGTTCCACTCCCCAGACGATCGAGAGCTTCCGCACCACTTCTGCCGTCGGCGTACAGGCAATGATCGGTGCAGCTGGCCGATATTTGGACACCATTCGAGCCGTCGAGCCCGATTTAGTGGCCACCACAATGGCCGCCGCCCCTAGATCGAGCGCAGTATTGCAGGTGGCGTGGCTGATAGCATCAGTGATACTAGGTTGATTCAGACGGGTCTTCTCCCGCAGAATCTCCACATAAGGTAGAGCCTCTTCAGCCCGCTTGGCAATCGTCGCCATCATGCGGACCGCTTCCACCGGGTACTTGCCAGCCGCGGTTTCACCTGACAGCATAATTGCATCAGTACCATCAAAAATAGCGTTGGCCACGTCACTGGCCTCGGCCCTCGTTGGGCGTGGGTTTCTGATCATGGAGTCCAGCATCTGGGTCGCAGTAACCACGGGTTTGCCAGCCTGGTTACATTTATGAATAATCATCTTCTGCACCAGCGGAACTTCCTCAGTCGGAATTTCCACGCCCAGATCGCCCCGCGCGACCATAACTCCGTCGGCTACTTTGATGATCTCGTCAATATTGTCCACGCCTTCCTGGTTTTCGATCTTAGCAATAATATGAATGTCGGAATTTCTGTCTTCCAAAATTTTTCTGATGGCCAGAACGTCCGCGGCTTTCCTGACAAATGAAGCTGCAATAAAATCTACACCCTGCTCAATACCAAAATTAATGTCGTTAACATCCTTCTCGGTGAGAGCTGGCAGCCGGATCTGGGCGCCGGGGACATTAACGTTTTTCTTACTGCCGATCTCACCGCCATTGACTACCTCACAGACAATCTCGGTATCCGTCGTCTGTAAGACCTTGAGGCCAATCAGTCCATCAGCAATTAAAATCATCTGGCCGGGCCGAACATCGTGTGGTAATCCCCGGTAACTGACGCTAAGACGTTCGGCATCCCCTTCGATCTCCTCTGTGGTCAGCGTAATTCGACTGCCTTCCTTGAGGATAATCGACTCTTCTTTCAGCAAACCCGTACGGATCTCTGGACCTTTGGTATCCAGCATGATCGCGACTGTCCGGCCAACCTGCTTGGCTGCTTCTCGGACCGCCTTGATCCTGGCCCCGTGTTCCTCGTGTGTCCCGTGGGAAAAGTTGAGCCGTGCCACGTTCATTCCTTCGCGGATGATCTGCTCTAAAACGGGCAGAGATTCGCTGGCCGGCCCAATCGTACAAACGATCTTTGTCCTTCTCACGCTCCCACCTCCTAAATTGCTAAAATATTGGCTAGTTCGCACATCATAAGGTTGACTTTCTTTTCCTGACTTAAGGCAGCATCTATATCACAAGACACAACTTCACCCGCGACCATGCCTACCATCTTCCTGGTTTCTCCGGCTAAGAGCAGGTCTATCGACTTCGCGCCAAGCAAGCTGGCGATGATCCGGTCCTGGGCCGTTGGTGTTCCTCCCCGCTGGATGTGCCCCAGGATCGTCACCCGAATTTCCATGCCAATTCTGGCCTGAAGTTGCTTCGACAAGTCGATCGCCGAAGTGTACCCCTCGGCCACAACAATAATACTGTGTAATTTGCCCCGCGCTTGCCCCCGGCGCAGTTTGGCAACTACTTCGTCCAGGTCAACCTGAATTTCTGGAATCAAGATCGTTTCCGCTCCCCCGGCTAAACCCGCACTGAGGGCGATAAAACCTGAACGGTGCCCCATTACTTCAATAACGAAAATCCGCTCGTGTGAGGTGGCCGTATCCCGAATTTTATTGATCGCGTCAACCACGGTATTAATGGCGGTATCAAAGCCGATAGCATAATCAGTCCCGGGAATGTCATTGTCAATACTGGCTGGCACACCAATGACCGGAACTCCCATTTTTGCCAGTTCGGCAGCCCCGCGGAACGAACCATCACCGCCGATTACCACCAAGCCATCTATCCCAACCTCGCGCAGGTTGTTTACCGCGATCTCTCGACCCTCTTTAGTCTTAAACTCTTCACAGCGGGCCGTCTGGAGGATTGTTCCACCACGGTGAATAATATCCGCCACTGACCCTAAGTTCATCTCGACAAACTCACGGGCGATCAACCCGGCGTATCCATGTCGGATTCCCACTGGTTCCAACCCATGGTAAATGGATTTACGCACGACCGCTCGAATCGCCGCGTTCATGCCGGGAGCATCCCCACCACTCGTTAGTAAGCCAATCCGGTGCATAATCAACCTCCAACTAAAACAAACCCAAACTCCGCGTGGTGAAGTTTGGGATTGTACAAACAATATGTCAGGAATAAAATTTATTCTTCTTTATTTTATCCGAAAACAAGAGCAGCTATGCAACCGGTCAAACGCACAGGCGGCCTCTCCGCCCAACCAATTTCATCAAGATCGAATTAGGCACCCAGGGCAGTACTCAAAATTTCGTGGGCCTCCTCGGCTTCAGATTCGGGAACCAGAACCTCTACCGCCGCCGAGTCTCCCAGATGTGGAACCCCAATCGGCCTGAGCATTACCAGCAGTCCTTCGGAGGTTAAAACCTGCTTCAGCATTTCGGCACTAGCACGATTAGGAGCGATGTATACCACAGTCCACATTCTAGGTTGCCTCCTTATAAGATTTACTGGAACCATGCGTTTATTCTTTCGACCTTGATTAAAAATCTCCTGCAAAAAATTTAGGTTTCCTGAAAATTATCTCCTTACTCTCTACTCAATCAGTCCAGGTATCCACTACCCCGTATCTGGTGTAGATCCTGGCTTTGCCCCGGACCTTAATCGCCGAAGTGTGCTCGGTAAACTGAGCGATCATTACCTCTCCTTTATCCAGCTTTTCCGTGTGATGAAATTTGGTGTCTTTACCCCGTGTTAACCCAATCAGCATCACTCCGTTTTCTAAAGCTTTCACCACGACGTAATCATCATAACTAACATTCTCTGGCATATATTCTCACCTCTAATCTATTTTCATGCCTATGCTACCATAAATTTACTGTTGATGCAACCTGGGTTTATTTGACCATAAACGCTCCCTCGCCAAAAGCCCGCTCAATCTCTTGCTTTAATTCCGGGCTAATCGTCACCCACCACTGCTGGTTGGTCCGGATTAATTTCCGGTCAGCCTCAAAAAACAGGTACACTGGGGAAGAACCGGTGTATTTATGCAGCAACTGACCCACTTCCTGCAGCAGGCGCCTGTTTCCTGAACCTGTTGGTACTTTAATATACACCTGGCCGGTTGGCGGTAGGTCAATCGGCCCACTGGATCCTGGGCAAAGGTTCAGCCTGTTCGCCTGGCTAAGCGGAACCATCTGGTCAGCGAAAATCTTCAATTCTTCCTCCTGGTGACTAAGCCGGCCGTCAATTACCACCACCTGCTGCTCCTGCAGCAAACTCCCGCACTTGAGGTAAGTCCGGGGAAACAGCAATACTTCTACCGCACCGGTTAAGTCTTCCAGGGTCAGGTAGGCCATTGTTGTCCCTTTTTTGGTTACGCTCCGCCGGTAGTTAGTGATCAATCCACCAACCCTGATCCGGCTACCATCCGCAACCTGACTGAGTTCAGCTATACTGTGACTGACTGTCCGGCGCAAGTTCGCCTGGTGCTCCTTGAGGGGATGGCCACTGATGTATAATCCCAGGGTCTCCCGCTCCATCGCCAGCAGTTCCTGCGGAGAAAACTCAGGAATATCTGGAATCACCGGACCGATTGAAGTCCCAGGAGCGTCAACATCAACCAGATCGAGAAGCGATAACTGCCCGCTGGCTTTCCGGCGCTGGACCTGTTGGGCTGTTTCCAGGCATTCATCCAACATGTGCAGGAGTTGAGAGCGGTACAGACCCAGCGAGGAAAAAGCTCCTCCCCGGATCAGGTTTTCCAGGACCCGTTTATTCACCTGATGGAGGTCAACCCGTTCGCAAAAATCGGCCAGCGAACGAAACGGGCCTTTTTCTTGCCGCGCGGCGATGATGGCTTTCACTGCCCCCTCGCCGACGTTCTTTACGGCTGCCAGGCCAAACCGGATGCGAGAGCCTACCACGGTAAAATGAACCAGACTTTCGTTGACATCCGGGGGCAAAATCTCGATGCCCATTCGGCGTGCTTCTTCAATATAAAAAGAAACTTTGTCACTCGTACCGATCACACTAGTCAAAAGGGCTGCCATATACTCAACGGGATAATTGGCTTTCAGATAAGCCGTTTGGTATGAAATCAGGGCATAAGCCGCAGAATGACTCTTATTGAACCCATAACCCGCGAAATACTCCATCAGGTCAAAGATCCGGCCAGCAATCTCGGGACTAATTCCCCGGATGGCAGCACCCTCAACAAATTTGGTCCGCAGGCCAGTGATTACCTCCGGCTTTTTCTTACCCATCGCCCGGCGGAGTTCATCCGCTTCCCCCATCGAGAAGCCGGCTAAATCACTGGCAATGCGCATAACTTGTTCCTGATAGAGAATAACGCCATAAGTGTCCCGGAGGATCGGCTGGAGGGCTGGGTGCAGGTACTCTACCGCCACCTCACCGTGCTTGCGGCGGATGAAATCTTCAACCATTCCACTGCCCAGCGGCCCTGGCCGGTACAAGGCAACCAGGGCAATAATGTCTTCAAACCGCTCAGGTTTCAACTCCTTGAGGATCGCGCGCAAACCCGCGCTTTCTAATTGAAACACCCCGATGCTTTCCCCCCGGGCCAATAGAGCGTAGGTAGCCTGATCATCAAGCGGCAAAGCCGTCAGGTCGATGGATCTACCCTGGGTGTGACGAATAATCTCCAGGGTATCGTTGATGACCGTCAAAGTACGCAGGCCGAGCAAGTCCATTTTTAACAGGCCGATTTCCTCAACGGTCTCTTTAGGGAACTGGGTAGTAACCACCCCATCACCGATCCGCTGCACTGGCAAATACTTCACCAGGGGCTCCCGGCTAATCACAATCCCGGCCGCATGTGTCGAGGCATGCCGAGGCATCCCCTCCAGAGCCTTGGCCGTATCCAGGAGTGTTTTCATCCGCGGATCAGTTTCATACAACTGGCGTAATTCCGGAGAAACCTCCAGGGCCCTTTCCAGGGTGATTCCCAATTCGGTGGGAATCAATTTGGCCACCCGGTCAACTTCGCCTAACGGCAAATTTAACACCCGGCCGACATCCCGGACCGCGGCCCGGGCCGCCATCGTCCCAAAGGTGATGATCTGTCCAACGCGGTCGTGACCATACTTGTTAACCACGTAGTCAATGACTTCGCTCCGTCGCTCGAAACAGAAATCAATATCGATATCGGGCATGTTTACCCGTTCTGGATTGAGAAACCGTTCAAAGAGCAAATCGTACTTCAAGGGATCGATGTTCGTGATTCCCAGGGCATAAGCAACCAGACTCCCTGCTGCCGAGCCCCGTCCCGGCCCAACCTGAATCCCCCGGTTCTTGGCCCAGTTCACAAAATCCTGCACGATCAGGAAGTAGCCGGCAAACCCCATCTGCTTAATGACACCCAGCTCATAGTCAAGCCGCCGCTTGATCTCTTCGGTAACCACAGGATAGCGGCGTTGAATCCCTTCCTGACAGAGTTTCACCAGATAGCTATTCAAATTATAACCTGGCGGGACTCGGTAGTCGGGCAGGTTCAAGTTGTGAAAATCAAAGTTTAAATCACAGCGCTCGGCAATGGCCAGGGTATTAGTCAGAGCCTGCGGGTATTCGCCAAAAAGCAGGTTCATTTCCGCCGCACTTTTCAGATAAAACTCGGGAGTAGGAAATTTGAGACGATCAGTTTCGTCCACCGTTTTTCCAGTTTGAATGCAGAGCAAAACATCCTGAAACGTGGCGTCCTTTTTTTCTATGTAATGCAGGTCATTCGTCGCGACCACCGGCAGGTCCAACTCCCGGCTGAGCTTTAGCAGATGGCTATTTACCCGGCGCTGTTCAGGAATCCCGTGATCCTGGAGTTCTAGGTATAAGTTTTCCCGACCAAAGATTTCCCCATACTGTCCGGCAATTTCTCTGGCTCTGGCTAACTCCCCCTGCATGATTAACTCGGGGATTTTCCCCGCCAGACAGGCGGTCAAAGCAATTAGCCCCTCGTGGTACTGGGCCAAGAGTTCAAGGTCAACCCGCGGCTTGTAGTAAAAACCCTCGGTAAACGCGCGCGAGACCAGTTCAAGCAGATTCTGGTAGCCCGTCTGATTCACCGTCAGTAAAACCAGGTGGTGCTGGGAGTCATCCAACTGGGGTACCCGGTCAAACCGGCTGCGGGGAGCAACGTAGACCTCGCAGCCAATGATTGGCTTAATGCCATACTTCTTCGCCGCCTTATAAAAATCGATTACGCCGTACATAACACCGTGGTCCGTGATCGCCAGGGCAGACATTCCCCTTTCCCTAGCCGCGCGGACCAGAGGTTCGATGCGAGCGGCCCCGTCGAGCAGGCTGTATTCAGTATGACAATGCAAATGAACAAAGTCGTACATGAGTAAGAATTATCCTCCCTTTCCACTTGGAACCCGACTAAACAATTCCACACCTCGCGGCATTCTCCTCCTGACCACCATTAAAGATAAAGGAATAAAGGACGTTAACTTACGCCCTCTCGCTTTTCAGCTACTTTCACCGTCATTAGCCCCTTGGCCACCAGCTTGTCCTGCCAGGTTACCTCCAGTTCAACCTTGCAGTTCTTTTTCTCCAATAAGTTTTCCGTAACCGTATCAATCCGGTAGTGTTTTCTAATGGCGTGGTTGGTTGCTATGGAGAACTAGGCCTAATCCTTCGGTACCATTGGCACGGGATTGCGATCCAGGTTGCTGAAAGCATAACATGTACCCTTGAGAATTTTTTTTACTTGTTTTTGCTGTTCTTCAAAGGTCAAATGCTGTTGTTTTACCCGAACAATAGCCTGGAACGCTCCTTGCACAGCCTCCATCACCAGATCGACCAGGTGCGTACACCCCTGGCTGCGCCCAATGATGTCTTTGACCTGTTGACGAATGCCGGATTGGATCTTCAAGCCCACCAACCCGCCCATTTTGGGGACGACTTCAGGACAAATACTCCAGGGAAACCGTTGCATAATCGCCTCCGCTTCTAAGATCTCCTCCGTTGAGACCCGGACCACCAGGATAACACCAATTTCATGGACCTGGTCTATCAACCGGGCTTCTATCCTGATCTGATCTTCTTGCTGAGTAGTAACCGATAATGATTTTTGTCGAGAATAAATCTGCATATTTTTCGCTCCTATTCAAAAAATAATGTGTTGTTCAAAAATCAATCCTGGGCCAGGTTGACGATCTCCCCGCGGGTTACCTCCTGCAACTGCTGGAGGGTTACTGGCAGGGCAGATTGAGGAGTTCCCGCCGCAGCATACACCACGTCAAAACGGGCCAAGCTGTCGTCGAGGAAGATCCGCAGTGGCGTTTTGAGGGCAACCGGACAAACCCCACCTACGGGATAACCCGTCAGGGTCAATACCTCGTCTGGGGTGGCTAATTTGACCTTCACTCCCACGTATTTCTTAAGTTTCTTGGTGTCAACCCGGACATCACCTGCGGCGACCACCATCACGTACTGTTCTCCCCCTTTGAAAACCAACGATTTAGCGATCTGGCCGACCTCAACTCCCAGGGTAGCCGCAGCGGTCTCACATGTACTGGTATCGGTGTCAAATTCAATAGCCTTCAGGCCAGGATGATAACGGTCTAAATAAGCTTGTACCCTTTCTACAGCTGACATCGGTTATTCCTCCAATTAATGTTGCACCTCATCTTACTTCACCGGTTTAACGTTGGCAGTTCCTGGCGGATAAAACCGACCAGATCCACCAGACGGCCCCGGTAATCGGTCTCATAAGCAATTCCTTTGGGGTTCAATAAAAAATCCTCCACCAGGAAAGTCTTGATTCCCAGCGTACGGGCAGCCAAATCTTCTTCCACGTCGTTGCCGATCATCAAACATTCTTCCGGCTTTAGCTGGAGGAGTTCAAGAATTTCGTAGTAATAAGCTGGATTAGGTTTGCAAAAATGCATCTCCTCGTAAGCCGTGATCAGCTGAAAGGAGAAATCATCCACCTGAGCCCAGCGGAGCCTCTCCATGATTGCCTGCCGGGGAAATACCGGGTTGGTCGCCACAACTAAATCATACCCTTTGGCCACCGCTGCTTCGAGCGCCATTCTGGCCGCCGGATTGTTCCCCGCATACTCACGCAGCTTGGGAAACTCATTGGCATAAAACTCATCAAACAATGGCATGATCTCCTCGGCTGGCCGCGGGAAGTCCCGAAAAAAATCCTCGGTAAAGACCTGCTGGTTGGTTTTTGTCCGGTCATTATTGCGTATCATTGCCTCCGTCGCCCGCATAATTTGGGCAATGAGCTGCTTGGGCGGTACCAACTCGGCAAATCTCGCCGTTAAACTTCGAAAGTAGTGTTGCAAAAAGAAATCAACATTCAGCGGCAGCAATGTGTCATCCAGGTCAAAGAGTAGGGTCTTAATCATATCTATCCTCCACGTTACTTAGAGCGGTTTATAAGCATTGAGCCCGGTGGCAATGCTGTCCAAACCAGCAATAAAGTAGGTGATCCTGAGCACTTCGGCAATCTGCGCCTCCGTTACTCCCAGGGCCCGGGCCTGATTGGCCAGCATCTTAACCCCCCGTTCTGCCCCCTTGTATGCGTCGATCCCCAGGGCGATCAGGATCTTGGTCCGTTCGTCAAGCGCTCCGGGAGACATCGCCAGTTCGATCGTCCGACAGACCTGGGCGTACAACTCAGGGTCTTTATCTTTCAGGGCCTCAACAAAAGGAGGAATAATTGCCATCAATAAACACCTCCAAAACAAATTACGGGACAAACTTCCATCGTCCCGAACATGATTCACCCTTATTTTACCAGAAGAGCTCTGGATTATTCAAGCCGTGAACAGCTCATCGGTCAGCTTCACATCAGCATAATGTTCCTGCGGAAAATCACGATCGTACTCGATATCATCAAACAGGATCGGCAGTCTTTTTTGGAATAGCAGGAGTAAGGGAATAGCCACCTGTCTCATCTGCGGGTGGGCAGCCGCTGAGCAGCGCAGGAGGAAAAAATGCCGCCATTCCCTTATGTTGTAGGTCACCACCAGTTCTGTTTTCAAAGAGTTCGGTAGTACCGCCCGGGCTTCCTGAGGTGAATAGTGGTTTTCTAACAAGGCCAGATAACATTTTTCTGCCGTCTGACAAGCCTCTTTCCAGTAAGCGTATCCATCAGTGCCAACAAAGAAAAACGGTTCAATCACGGTTATTTCATTACCAAACTTATCCTGGCTGTAGTTGCAGTACCGGGTCGACTCCTGACTATAACTGGCCAGACGGTGCCGGACAATTTCGTGGGAGACACCGCGGTCCACGATAAACAGGGCAGTGATCTTTTCGTGTTCAATCACCGATTCATGGCCCCGTTTAATAATCGACTTTAAGAAATTCGGGCTGAACTCCGGACCCATCTTGTCCTCGGATTTGTAACAGACCCTGGCGTAACGTTCCAATTTGGTAATTACTCTCGGGTCAAGCTGATTCTCCGGGACAAGCACCTGCGGCTGGCGAATAATCATCGTGAAACTCCTTCCACTGTTTATGCTTAACTATAATTCCTGATTACCAGTTCAGTTATTGGCCCTCGCCGGTCAGATCGGCAATTAATGGTCCGCCGGGCATAGACCGTTTTAAAATCGTACCCCCTGTATATTTCTCTGATAAAATCGGTTGCGGAATTGCTCAGCATCACATAGCACCCCAGAGCGTCAAGCTTACGAAAGACTTCAGCCAGGCGGTATTGGTCTTTTTCATCAAAAGCGTCGCTGGTGTAGCTGGTAAAATTCGCTGTTCTGGTTAGCGGGTGATAGGGCGGGTCAAAGTAGACGAAAGTCCCCCGCACCGCGTATTTTAGCACCTCAGAAAAATCTCCCCAGACCAACCTGGCGCTATTCAAGGCCTGGCTTACCTGGCGCAGGTTATCCTCATCTAAAAACTGCGGGTTTTTGTACTTCCCGTAGGGAACATTATGCCGGCCCTGCCGGTTTACGCGCCATAAACCGTTGTAGCCGGTCTTATTCAAAAACAAAAACCTTGAAGCCCGGGCAACACTATCCATTTGCGCCGGGTCGAGTGCCCGCAGGTAGTAATAATAATCTTCTTTATTCTGGTGTTTCCTCAAGTCGTCTAGCAAGGCATCCAGGTCCTGCTTAATTACCTGGTAAAAGTTAATCAGTTCGAAGTTACTGTCGATAAGAACTGCCTCCGTCGGTTGCAAATCAAAGAAAACCGCCCCTCCACCAACGAAAGGCTCGCTGTACCGGCTGAACTCTGGCGGGAATAGGGGCCGCAATTGGGTGAGCAATTGACTTTTTCCCCCGGCCCATTTAATCGGGGGTTTGGGCTTATTGTCTAACCTGACTATTGTATCTACTACCAAAGCTGGGCCCTCCCTACAACAAGTATAATACTTCTTCAAGCATCCTATCAATAGCCACTAGACCTCTGCATATTAGGGTTGGCCCCGTTTCTAATTCGCTGAGTTGAAAAACTCTCAAAGTTCAATTATTCCACCACCGCTGGGAATAAAGTCGCCATTGTCACCATAATACCTGATCGCAAGTTCCGGGCACTGGTTTTCACATCCGTGACAACGCGAAATACAGTTATCAGGACGAACAACCAGAGGCCGTTCGTCCACAATCTCGTAGACGTCATGCGGACAAAAGTTAGCGCAAATTAAACATCCCGAGCACTTTTCTTCATCAATTATTGGATACCAATCTTTAGCCACAATGTCACCCCTACTTCGCTTTCAGTAGCGAATTAATAGCCTCCTTGATTCTATCAGCCATAACCCCACCAGCAAATTTAGGCTTACCCTGGATTATAACATATGGGGCAGGGTAGCCCATCGTGGTTAATTTTTTTATCTCAGGATATTGTGTTAAGTCTTTCCCCGTCAAGTCCGTGTAACTTACTGAAACTTTATCCCCGAATCCCTTCTTCAATTCTTCTTCCAATCTTCCCACTGACACTTCTATCGAACCTGAGCCACAATTAGAGCCGCAACTCGGCCCAGCACTGGGTCCTCACCCACAGCTCGATAGTGGTTGGTCTAACCAGTATACTTCAACTCGAATTTTTTCAGGATCTGCCATGAAATCATCGTCTCCTTTTCATTTTTTACAATTATTTTATTATTCGCCCACCAGGGTTTGTTCCTTCGGGAACCAGTGACGGGTACGGTTGCAAAAAGCACAGACGGAAAGCATTACTGGCACCTCGACCAACACTCCAACGACCGTAGCCAGGGCTGCCCCTGATTCAGGGCCGAACAGGGCAATCGCGGTGGCAACAGCCAGTTCGAAAAAGTTACTCGCCCCGATCAAGGCGCCGGGGGCCGCCACAGAATGCGGAACCTTAAACCATTTCATAAGTGAATAAGCGAGGGTTGAATTAAAGTAGACCTGAATCAAGATCGGAATAGCGATTAATATAACATGGAAAAATCTGGTTGTGATGTTTTCCGCCTGGAAGGCGAAGATGAATACCAGCGTGGCTAACAGAGCCATAATAGTGACAGGTTGGAAGAAGGCGACAAATTTCTTTTCGAACCATTCCAACCCGTATTTGCGAATAAGGAAGATTCGCGACATATACCCAGCAGACAAGGGTATAACAATAAAGATTAATACGGCGTAGAGGAGTACATTGAAAGGCACAACCAGCGAAGACGTGCCGCTAACCAGAAATTTAATTATCGGGGCAAATAAAATAAGCATCAACAGGTCATTCACCGATACCTGAACTAGGGTATAGGCCGGATCGCCGTCAGTTAAATAGCTCCAGACAAAAACCATGGCCGTACAGGGAGCAGCCGCCAGAATAATAGTACCGGCAATGTATTGGTCGGCTAATTCCGGACCAATAAGTGGTAATAATAAATGTTTAAAGAATAACCAACCAAAAAAGGCCATGCTGAATGGTTTGACCAGCCAGTTGACGAATAGAGTAATAAATAATCCGGTCGGGCGCTTTCCAACATTCAAGATTGAACCAAAATCAATTTTTACCATCATCGGATAAATCATCAACCAGATCAAAACGGCAATTGGGATATTAATTTGACTGGCTTCTCCAAACTCCAGCCCTCTTAAATAGTCCGTCAATGCGGGAAATGTCTTACCAATAATAACACCGACGACCATACAGATAGCAACCCATACAGTCAAGTACCTTTCGAAAAATCCCAAACGTTTATCTTCAGCCATTTGCAACCTCCTGTTTTTTTCTAATAATTTTGTTGCTATTTCGCCAATTTTTACAGTTTTCAGCACTAGAAGCATTTGTTACTAACCGCATTCGCGGCGCTTCAGCCTTAAACTCATCTAGCAACTCTAAGGGCTTACTCAGTAGTTCATTGAACATCGATAACATTTTACCAAGGTTTTCAAAATGCAGTGCTGATATGGACCATTGCTGCTCTTTTCGCTCGCTTACCAACCCTGCATTTTTTAACACGCGCAAGTGTTGAGAAATGCGTGGCTGGCTTATTTGCAGAACCTCTACCAGTTCACACACGCAGAGCTCCCTTTCAGCTAGCAACTTAATGATTCGCAGCCTCGTCGGTTCTCCTAGTGCCTTGAAAAATTTCTCAAGTTCATTAATCATCATTTCTCACCTCGTTTTCCGATACAAGCAAATGTCCGCTTCCTCCTTTTATCTGTTTTACTAGCTATATTATTGTTTAATATAGTAGTCTATGTCAATATAATTATACGCTTATATATCGACGAAAACATATACTTATCGTTTATCATTATTATTTCTCTTAATTAGAGTAAATAAGTTGACAAGCACAAAATAAATTTCCTATCATATATATATATGTTATATGCATAGACCATCTATATATGGCAAGGGGTGATTAAAATCAAGTACGAGTCGCAGGAATACTGGGCAAACCTGATCAAAATGAGTCTATCCCGTTTCTTTATCTTGCACGTCCTTCACCAGCAACCGCTGCATGGTTACGAAATCACCAAACGGGTAGCCGCTCTAACCAATGATTGTTGTGCACCAACCGAAGGAAGCCTGTATCCTGTTCTAAAAGAGTTCATGGAAGCCGGACTGGTCAAGGTAACCATCGAAGAGGTTTCCGGACGCGAACGCAAAGTTTATACCCTGACCTCCATTGGCGAACAGGCTTATCAAACCGCTTCTCAAGCCTGGGGAGAAGTAGCCAAATACATCTTGCAGGCCATAAAAAATAACTGAAGATACTCTCAAAAAATATGGGCAGAAATGAGGGATTTTCAAGTATGTTTGAGCTAAATAACCTGGTCTCTGCAGGCAAATATTTCGTTTTAATTACTGGGGAACTGCTGATATTATTTATTGGCATTTCTTTTCTGGTCGCCCTGCTCCAGGAATTCGTATCCGAGAAGACAGTAAGACAAGTTCTGACCAGGCCCAAAAAGTGGTTGGGCAATATCCTGGGAGCCGTGCTGGGAGCAGCTACCCCTTTCTGCTCCTGTTCGACCATTCCTGTACTGGTAGGTTTGCTGAATGGTGGCGCACCCTTTGGCGCTTCAATGTCTTTCCTGGTTGCTTCTCCCTTATTAAACCCGGTCATTCTTGCCTTATTCCTATCCATGATGGGTTGGAAAATCACCCTTGTTTACGCGGTTATGACCTTTATCGCCGCCGTTCTTATTGGTGCTCTGTGGGAGCGTCTGGGGTTGGCCAGCGAATATAAGATGGTTGGAATACAAAGCACGTGCTGCTGTTGCAGCACCGGCGTAATATCACTCGAAGATCTGCCGCTGACAAACATAGATAAGGTAAAAAGAGCCGGTAGCCAAACGTGTACTTTATTTCGTCAGGTATTGCCTTACCTCATAATAGGCGCAGGAATCGGAGCATTTATTTACGGCTTTGTTCCAGAACAATTCATCATTAAGGTAGCTGGCCCGGGTAACCGGGTCGCCATACCGATCGCTGCAATTATTGGGGTCCCAATGTATATCCGGGTTGAAACCATGATTCCTATCGCTTCGGTGTTAATGTCAAAAGGGATGAGTCTTGGGGCAGTAATGGCCCTGATTATTGGCGGTGCTGGTGCCAGTATCCCCGAAGTAACACTTCTGGCGTCGATTTTTAAACCCAGGTTGGTAGCGGCCTTCGTAATAACCATCCTGGCCGTAGCCATATTCTCTGGATATATTTTTCAGGTTCTTCAAATTTGGGTAGGTGTTTAAACAGTATAAGACTACAGTAAGAAAAACGGTATTTTACAAAAGAAACGGCAGCCACCTGCCGTTTCTTAAACCTTGGTTACTCTATATTTTTTATTATGTCTTGCTTGATTTTCTCTACTAACACCGGATTATAATCATTTAGTTTAGGGTCTTTTTTGACCCCATAATCTTCCATAACCTGAATCTGTAATTCTGGTGTCCGACCGGTCTTTTCTTTGATTCTCTATGGTCTAAAATATCCAAAAAGCATCCCGGTAAAAGTTGACATCAAAATAACCAGTGAAATATAGACCAAGGTTTTTTTGGTTCCCATAACTGTCCTAATCACTATCATGTTCGGCAAACTTAAGGCTGGCCCGGCCAGTAACAGGGCTAAGGCGGGACCTTTCCCCATCCCACTGCCCATCAACCCTTGCAGGATAGGCACTTCAGTTAAGGTCGCGAAATACATGAAAGCACCGACTATTGAAGCTAGAAAGTTGGCCGCCAGTGAGTTACCACCAACCCAGGACTCGATATACCGGGCTGGGATAATCCCTGTATCCAGGCCAGGGCGCCCCATGAGAAAGCCAGCTACCAGGACACCCCCCAGCAGCAGGGGAAAGATTTGTTTCGCAAAGCCCCAGGAAGAATCCACCCAGGCAGTTAATTCGTCTTTATTGAACCAGCGCATCAACATAATCGCCAGTAGGACCAAGAAAAACCCGGTCAGATACCAATGTATTTCATAAACAGCATTAAAGAAACCCACTGGTTGTGTTGGTCTAGCCCAGGCCGCAAAAATTAAGATCGCCACCATGGTGAAGAAATAGGCCGCATACTGCCACAGTGAACGTGGGTCTTCCGGGCCCGGCGGCAGATTTAACGCAGCAGCCTGCTTTTCTCGTTCTTCTTTGATGAAGATCAGGTGCATCAATAGTCCAATGATAATTGAAAACAAAACCGCTCCCAGCGCCCTGGCGACTCCCATTTCCAATCCTAAAACCCTGGCCGTTAAAATAATGGCCAGCACGTTGATGGCTGGACCGGAGTACAGAAAGGCTGTCGCCGGCCCGATTCCAGCGCCGCGGGTATATATGCCCGCAAACAGCGGCAGTACGGTGCAGGAACAAACCGCCAGCACACTCCCCGATACAGAAGCAACCCCGTACGACAAAATCTTATTCGCTCCAGCCCCGAAATATTTCAGTACTGAGGCCTGGGAAACAAAAACCGCAATTGCTCCAGCAATGAAGAAAGCCGGTACCAGACAAGTCAAAACGTGCTTCTGGGCATAATCCTGGAGCATATAGAAAGATTCCAAAATTGCTGACTGGACGCGTGGATTTTCCAGCGGAATATAAAAAGCGATTAAGAAAACGCCAACCATCAGGAGCAATTTATTGCGCTCTTTCATCTTTATACCTCCCTTGAATACTAAGCCTGGCTTGACAGAGTGTCAACCAGGCTTAATCTTTACCCTAGGTTTCCTTTCTGCTTATTTTTAATCTAATTTCCCTGTAACGGGCAGCGGTCGGCCCAGTTTTTCTTTTACCGCCGCACAGACTTTTTCAATATCGCTGTCATCCAGGTCAAAGTTGTGCCGTTTCTTTATCCCCAACTCGGATACTACTACATAGTCTGTCAATGGATACCCGAGGTGAACGATTGTTTCCTTGCCGCAAGCAATCGGGCAGCCGTCAATAACCACAAACCGTCGTCCTACTTTAGCGGACTCAACCATGGCCGGCACGTGTCCTCCCAAACCCGCCAGGCAGAAAAATTTGCCCACATTGTCCCTGGTGAGTTTTACTGCGGCCTGGTTGCTGATCTGCCCAACGTTAGAGGCACCAGAACATGAAAATATTAATATTTCAGCCGGTGTACATTGACATTCTTCAAACTCCATGATTCTCCTCCTCTTAAAAAGTAGTTACTTAACTTCTTCCTGGATCCATTTCTTGATCTCTTCTTTTTTTGGTACCCGCCCGAAAACTTTCAGGTTTTCGTTGATAACCAGACCGGGTGTCATCAGTACGTTGTAATCCATAATCTTTGACAAATCCGTGACCTTTTCTACTTGAGCCTCAATTTTGAGTTCTTCCAAAACAGTTTTTACTTCCTTTTCCAGGGCCTGACAATTTTTGCAGCCAGGGCCGAGGACCTTAATGTTCATTTTTATTCACCTCTTGTTTATTATATGATTATCTATTTATATTATAAAACTGTTACTATTCAAAGTCAATTCAACAATTTGTCATGTCCGTGTCAAGATCTAGTAGGTATCTCCACAAAAATTTTTTCCGCTATGAGACCTCACCGTTCAAAACATCAGCATCAAGGCAGCGGCCTTGACAGCCACCCCACAGGTGGTCAAATATTGGCAC
>JABLXP010000021.1 GCA_013178045.1 Bacillota bacterium | reverse complement strand
CAGGGAACAGGTTAACAAATAAGGGCAGCATAATTTGGCCGGGCCAGTTCTCGTAATACATGCTTAATCCACGGCCGGTCGGCAAATGGCCCCTTTAATGCCGGTACTGATGCCCGCAACCATTTTTCCACGTCCTCTGCCTTTTGTTTTTCGACTGGCTTTACATGCACAATTTCTTTTAATTTCTGGTGGTCTACCAACCAGCGCGCAGTATGGTTGGTAAGCTCCCAATTTGCTTTGGCGGCTAAAACGCGGGCCATCCGGTCTCCGCCAGAAATTGTCCATCTGGCCCCCAAACGTTTCATCCGCCGCGCCAGATTGTGCTGAATTTGTCCCTCAATGGCACCTAATCGTTTGTTCCTGGTGAGGCAACAATCCCTACCCAGTTTTCTTTTAGA
>JABLXP010000020.1 GCA_013178045.1 Bacillota bacterium | reverse complement strand
TGGCGAATATTTAACATGAGACCTCACACTCCTTTAGTTTGACTTTGGGTGTTTTTTTGGGCGAGGTCTCATTTCTTTTTCAGGGGGCTGATCCCCTTCTGGTGCCTACTGAAATTTTACTCGGCCATTTGTCATTTGTACAGCAATAAGCTCTTCCAAATGTTCTCATATGCCATTCCTACCGAAAGTCCCGAGAGGCCTGCACCAGGTTCTGCTCTTCCTCACCTAAAGACGGGGAGATATGACCGCGATGTAGCCATCCTCGCCGACTTCTTTGACACCTGTCACTGCGCAAATCACATAATCACCCCTTAAAAATAAAAACACCAGGCAAAACCTGGTGTCGGAATTTTGAACATTCTTAATCACGGCCAATCAACTGTTAATGCTGGGAAGTGAGCCATCTTTATTCCAAAGAAATATCCAGGGATTATTTTACATATATGATTGTTTTTTTCTATAAGACCTTCTTCAAATCATTTGTTCTGTTAAATTTACTATGCTTTCGCCAGAGCCCTGGGTCAACCCGTGCCTCGACCATTTATACTTACGTTTAGCACTTTTTAGACGGTTGTACAATTCTTTTTGCTCGGGCAGTTCTTTTGTCTCAAGAAGGATATTGTTTTCCTCATCATTAATATCAATATAGTTAATCACAACAAAGTGTCTAATCTTTGCTCTAAATACCAGGGGGGCTAGCGGTCCCCAAAACACCACACTTTTGCCTTTCAGGTCCGCTTCAGTGCGAGTAGTAAATTTCTCGATATTCTTAAACCTGTCAAAATAGACCCGGCCATAATTTCCTTTTCGATCATAAAGCACCAGGTACTCATCGGATAGACCTACACTTAAATGCGATGGCTTAGGCATGGGAGGAAACCCGCCATGGTAAGTTACAGAACCAAAAACTTCCATATTTTTATTCTCCGCTTTTACCATCGTTTCGACTCTTTTAATTTCTTTTAGTTTTCTGTGTCCACAGAAAAAAAAATACCCCAATATCAAAAGTGCTGCGATTACCCAATTGCCCATAGGAATCGCCCTCCATCTTTCTATATAGTAAAGGTAATGACCATCTGTAAGCCGAGCTAATTGGTAGGGAAGTGGCTTAAGCAGCTTCCCCACCAACAAAACCGTAAAAACTCAAAATATCATTTATTCTGATGATTCATAGTCTGCTGTTACTATCGATTCTGTGACTGTGGTCAGATATTTTAATACTTCAACATGAACGGGATGTGTTTGATAAGCCTTCAGGTCCTCTAAGGAATCAAACTTCGTCACCAAGGCCAGATCATAAGACCTTTGAGTCGGAACAATGTTAATTCCCGTCTCAAGGTAGCGTAAAGAAGGAATCTTTCCCTTCATGTTTAATAAAAGATCTCTGGCTAAAGTAGCGTTTTCGGGACTTGGGTCAATAAGTTTGAGCAGAACAATATGCACAATCATTCTGTTGACCCTCCTGTCTCAGGTCTTAAACAGACTAACACAACTGGATTACCAGGCCAACCAACCACCGTCTACTGCCATGGTATGACCGGTCATATAGTTGGACAGGTCAGAGGCTAAAAATACCACTGGACCGGCAACTTCTTCAATCGTCCCAAACCTCTTCATGGGAGTCCTTCTAATCAAGTCTTCATACATTTCTTTGTTGGCTTTCAGCTTCTCGGTTAAATTAGTCAAGATATAAGCAGGCGCCACCGCATTTACCTGAATATTGTAGTCAACCAGTTCTAGGGCCAAGGCCTTGGTCAATTGCATGATGCCACCCTTACTCGCCGAATATGCTGTCAATTCCGGTAGTGACACAAAGCCCATAATTGAACAGATGTTAATTATCTTACCGCTTTTTTGCGCCATCATAATCGGGGCTACTACCTTGGACCCAATCCAAGCGCCGGTAAGATTGATATCGATGATCTTCTTCCAATCTTCTTCGGGCATATTGATACAAAGGTTGCGCCGATTTATCCCAGCATTATTCACTAAAATATCGATTCTACCAAATTGTTCCACGACAGAATCGACCACGGATTTAAACTGTTGGCTATTGGTCACGTCGAGTTCATAAGAAACAGCTTTACCACCATCAGCAACGATAGTTTTGGCTGCTTTTTCTGCCTCTTCAGCATTGATATCGGCGATAACAACCACGGCACCGACAGACGCCAATCCCCTAGCCATTCCATTGCCAATCCCGTTAGCTCCGCCGGTAACAATCGCTACCTTACCGTCTAATCTAAGGCTCAGTTCCAAATTCATCACCTCATTGGCTATATTTACTTAGTTATCACTTATCAGCCGCCTTGGGTTCTAAACGATCATAATTGTTTGTCGCAAAAAGCAAGGCACCCACGACAGCACAGGCAACACAGACCCAAAAAGCTCCGTTGTATCCAAATTTCGAGTCAACCATGAACCCGGATACCATGGGCGCAACCAAGGCACCAAAGTTACCGACAAAGTTATACACTCCACCAACTCCACCAGCTTGACCATAGGGAGCGATATCACTGGGTATGGCCCAAACATTGGAAGCTCCGAATGAAAAGATGCCCATTGTACAAGTCAACCAGAATATAGCCGCATTTGCTGTAGTGGCTTGCATGGTCATGTAGAGGAACACTGCTGCCCCGATCATCGCAATCGACATCCCGGTGCGTCTCAAAGTCGTGATCGTTGCTCCGCTCCGGTACCATCGGTCAAAAACAGCACCGCCAATTAATTCTAAAGTTACCCCAGCAATATAAGGATACATAGCCGCAAAACCCATCGCCTTAAGGCTTAGACCTCTAGCAGCCATCAAATATGAAGGCACCCAGTAGTTAAAGGCTGTCCAAACATACAGGTATAAGGCATAAGCAATACAGACTTGGACTACCACTCGATATGTGAAAAGTCTGTACATCGGTATCGGTTTGACTATGACATGGCCTTCGTCGCTAATTAATTCATCCTGCCGAATATAGTCAAGTTCTGATTTAGTCACTTTTGGATGTTCATCAGGATCTTTATAAGCAAGAAGCCAAATAAAACTGTAAACTACGGCAATTGCACCTGTAATAACAAAGGACATCTTCCAGCCCCAATGGACAATAATCAAGGCTACTAGGGGTGGAGCAAAAGCATTACCAACACGGGCACAGCAATCAAAACAGGCAGAACAAAATGTTCTTTCCCGTTTCGGCGTCCACACCGAAACAACCCGTGCACCGGCTGGAAAGCCAGGCGCTTCTGTCAGTCCTAAACCAATGCGAACCGCCATAAATGTACCAAATCCTCTGACAGCCGCAGTAAGCATAGTCACCGCGCCCCAACCAAAGCAGGAAAAAAACATTACCCATTTCGGGCCGAATTTATTCAAGAGCGCCCCAGCGGGGATCATCGTCAGGGTGTAGGACCAGAAAAAGGCTGACATGAGCACACCCATTTCAGAAGCTGATAGGTTCAAGGCCTTTCTCAAATCTGGTGCCGCTACTGCCAGGTTGACCCGGTCAATGTAGTTAATGGTTATAGCCAATGATATCAGTAACACGGCCCAGTAACGGTAATTTGATGCAGGTTTTTGTATTTGCGGAACTATATTGTTATCGCCCAACTTAACATTCATTGTCTTACCTCCCTACAACATGTTCGATCGGTTACGGAGTCTAAAGCAAGCAGGTGATTAGCCTTTGACGAATCGTCTATCACCCCGTACAGCGCAACTGAGTTTACATTGAAATCCTGAAAAGATATTCGATATCTTTGACCGAGGTTGTTCGAGGGTTAATCAGCACATTACCACTTTTCATGGCGTCAATAGCCATAGCGGGTATGGCTTCTTCCTTGACTCCCACTTCTGAGAGGCTCTTGGGAATCTCAATATCGGCCATCAATTCCTCAACCGCAGCTACTGCAGCGCGAGCAGCTTCCATCTTGCTTAGCCCATGAATGTTTTTGCCCAGGAACACGGCAATTTCGGCAAATTTATCGATCGCGCCAATCAGATTCCAGGCCATTACTTTGGGCAAGAGGATTGCGTTGGCTACACCGTGAGGGACATCGAAGAACCCGCCCAGTGGATGGGCCATGGCATGAACATTGCCCAGTCTGGCTACCCCAAAAGCTATCCCCGCTAAAAGACTGGCTACAATCATCCCACTGGCCGCCTCGATGTTACCGCGATCTGCCACGTAGGCCCGCAGATGCTGGTGGATCATCCGCATAGCCTGAGCACCCAGTGCATCAGTAATCGGTGAAGCTACCTTGTTTACGTATGATTCAATAGCATGAGTAAGGGCATCCATCCCACAGGCAGCCGCGACCTTAGACGGTACCGTGCTCACCATGTACGGGTCAAGCAGAGCCACCTTCGGTAAACAGTATGGACTCCCTATAGTCATCTTGTATTTATTTTCTCGTTGCGTGATCACCGCAAAGGGGGTGACCTCTGAACCTGTACCAGCCGTAGTGGGTACACAGATCAGCGGCAGTGTTGGCTTTTGAACTTTGTTAATCCCGTTGTAGTCATTGATGTGACCGCCATTGGTCAAGATAATCGCCGCTCCCTTGGCCACATCAATCGGGCTGCCACCACCTACTGCCAAGACGACCGTAGCATTAATCTGTTCACCTGCGGCTGCAGCCTTCATCACTGTCTCGGTACTCGGGTTGGGCTCAACGTCACTGAAAATACTGTATTTGATCCCGACACTTTGATATGCTTCTTCCACAGATTTAAGTAGCCCCGCCCCAACAACTCCGGGGTCACTTACAATCAATACATTCTCGCCAAAAATTTTGGTTTCTTCAGCTAGCTTCGATTTGACTGCTCCTACTTCAAAGACGATTTTGGTCGGAAGATAATAACTAAAGGTATTCATAATTATCCTTATCCTCCTTCTAAAATAGGGTAGAGGTTGACCTCGTCATTGGGTTTCAATATAGACTGATTATGTTTGTATTCGCCATTGACAATTACCAGGCCAACAACACCAGTTAACTTTAATTGTTTAATGAGCGTTTCCACTATTGGAGGGTCGGGTAGGGGGAAATATATTTCCTTCGCCCCTAGTGCCTCACGTATGATCCCGTGGGCGATGACACGGATCATGCCTCCCACACCTTGTCTAAATCCTCATCAGGGATATCAAATACTAGCCCCTTAGGTGAGAGAGCCTCCTTCTTCATGAACTCAGGCAACCGATCACTCGTCTTGCCAAGTCCAGCTTCCAAGTTGAACTGCCGTTCAATGGCGATAACCTGTCGGCCCAAGGCTAACACATCATCTAAAGACACTGGTTGACCTTCTGCTGCCGTCAATAATTGGGCGATAATCCCCATTTCAGGCGGCAGTGGGCCAACAAAGAGGCACAGCCCCATCGTGTCTACAACTGTTGACATGATTTGTAGATCACGCGAGACCTGAATTTGGTTAGCCGCACTGGCCGGATCGTTGCCCAGTCGACCAGGGAGGGCATTACCCGCCGTATGGTCTGCTCCCATGGGAGAGGTAGCATACGTAACTCCGTTTCCTTTCATACCACGTGGGTCATACGCTGCCATCCCTTGTCCTTTTACTGCTGCAACGTGCTTGATCCCAAGCACTTTGCCAGTGATTGTTGCGCCCTGTCCCAGAATTCGACCCAGAATAGTACCTTTGCCCATTTCGTGAATTAGTTTAATGGCACCTTCTGAGTCACCAAAGCTGATTAGTCCCGCCTCCATGGCTACCCCGAGGGCGTTACCTGTCTCCATGGTGTCCATCCCGTAATCGTCACACAACCGGTCCATCTGAGCAATAACATCCAGATTATCGATTTCCAGGTTGGCCCCGAGTAGGGTAATTGTCTCATACTCTAAACCAGAGGTTACATAATCCCCTTTTTCATCAACAAAGACATTGGAACAGCGTATGACACACCCGGGTGAACAGGCGTGTCCCGTTTTGCCACCTCGGGTTTTAATCGTTTCGGCCAAGGCATCCCCATTGATCTTGGAGGCGCCTTCAAAGGTTCCACGGGTAAAGTTACGGGTAGGTAACGCACCGATGTTACCAATCACATTAACCAGAAACGCTGTTCCTAAATTGGTCAAGGTTTTCTTGCTTTCGACCATCGCCTTGGCCCATTCACGGGCGACTTGATTAAAGGTTTCCTTATCAGCAATATTTAACGGAACATCATCAGCGCCATTGTCATCGATTACAATTGCTTTCACCTTTTTTGAGCCCATGACCGCACCCATCCCTCCGCGGCCACAGTGCCGGGAAGGATACCCATCAGGTGAGGTAATCGCTACCGTAGCTAAGCCATATAGTCGTTCGCCAGCTGGGCCAATAGAAATAATCCCTACCTCATCTCCGAAACGCTGTTTCAAGGTTTCGACCGTAGCGTAGTTCCCTTTACCTTCTAGTTCAGGGGTTGAAAATATTTCAACCTTACCTTTCCCAACAAAGATAATACTAAGCGTTTCTAATTGACCTTCTAGGACCAAAGCACGGATACCGAGTCGAGCTAGCTTACGCGCAACTGTCCCACCAGCGTTGGATTCCTTTATCCCGCCAGTGAGCGGGCTTTTGGCACCTATGGAAATACGTGCCGAACAAGGCACCACTGTCCCCGTCAATAACCCGGGGGCAATAACCAGTTTATTGCTGTCCCCAAGAGCATCTGCGGTAGGAGGTACCTCAGCGGCAATAATCGCAGAGGTTAATCCTCGTCCACCCAGACGCTGCCAGACGGCTGGTATGACTTCCTTCGATACCGTTCCTTGATTGAGGTTTATCCGAACAATCTCACCCATGTGCCCCTAATAATCCCCCTTTCTTAACTCAAACTTCACGAAAGGTGTCCTCCTAAATAAGATGCTTCGAATTAACTGAAAGACAAAAAACACGTATCGAAGTCTACAGAAACACCTCCTTTTGCAATAAGGTTTAGATATTTGTCCAGACAAGCACTCAACAACTTTAACTAAATGGACTTCCTTTATCGAAGGATTTTTTGAAAATACTTGTACTATTGTAATTTTCAAACATTAGCAAAGCCCGTGCCATTATGGCCGGGCCTAAATTTAATATTATATAAAATCAAAATCTTTCGAAAAAGGCTGTCCAATTATAAGACACTCCGGTGTCCTGCTGTCTGATAATGAGACAGCTTTGAGGCAGTTCTCGGAATCCCAGTCACTGCTTGCATCGACAAGGAATTTCAGTATGACTATTTCTAGTTATCGGAGCCACGATCGCACTGTATAATTCGGGGCGCCGATCTTTAAAGATATCAAATTCATATTCACCAGGTTTAATCACACTTCCTTTAGCCCGGGCTCTGGACAGATCAAGTTCGGCATAAATAATCTCTTCTTTATCCCCTGTCGCCTGGGCAAGGATCTTACCACTGGGCTCAACAATGGAGCTTCTCCCTATAAACTGTGTTCCTCTCTCCACTCCGACCCTGCTGGCAGCAATAATGAATACCCGATTCTCGACAGCTCGTGCTGGTAACAAGTAATCGATATGGGCTTCAGCGCCCATGGGTAGATTCGTGGGGTCAACGACAATATCCGTCCCTTTAAGAGCTAAAACACGACATGGTTCCGGAAAGCGTAAGTCATAGCAAATGATCATGCCGATCCGGCCAATTTCCGTGGAATGAACCGTATATGCTAAATCCCCTTTACATGTAAATCGATCAACTCCCAAGTGAATGATATGCGTTTTACGGTATTTACCCAAGATTCCTGTAGGCCCGATTAAGACCGCTGTGTTGTACAATTTATCCTGTTCTAACTCCAGCAAACCAACTACTACATGGACACCGAGTTCACGTGACTTGAGAAGTATTACTTCAGTAGAGGGACCAGGTACCTCCTCAGCGTACATTTTTGCTTCTTCAAGCTGAGTATAACAGTATCCAGTAACCTCGGCCTCGCTAAAAACGATCAATTTAGCACCCTGGGTCGCAGCCTCTTCCATTCGTCTCAAGATACGTGAAATATTTTTGTCCTTTTCCCCAATCAATGGATTTGTTTGAACCGCTGCAACCTTAATTATTTGAGGTTTTGCTTCTAAGTTCGTCAAGTCGCATCCTCCTTTCATATTTGGTTGCAAGAACAATCCGGTGGGGAATTGTTCAACCCACCGGATTAGCTAATCTTATAGTTGGACTCTTGTCTTTTAGATATCAGTACTTACCGTCGGCAGGCCTCCGGTGATATTTTTCTTGACAATCGTTTCTGGCAAGAAGATTAAAGGAATTATCGCCGCAGCATATAAGAAGGCTGTACTACCAATCGCAAAGGTCATCGAGAACTTAGAGGCAACAAAACCCATCAAAGTTGGGCCAAAGAACGCCAAAAATCGTGCGCCGTTGTAAATCGTGTTAACAGCTGATGCTCGAATTTCAGTTGGAAACATTTCAGAAAGATATCCACCATACAAACCAAATACGGGATAGGTGATGAATGAGTAGACTGGAGCAAACCATAGCAGAGCCACTGGACTATCAATACTGACAAAAATACCAACCGCGATAGTCGAAGCAAGCAGGGCTACATACGCTGGAGGTTTACGGCCCCACCGATCAGCGATAAAGGCAAAGAGCATGTAGCCAAAAACACCACCTATATTAAGAACAACCATATAGTTCATCGACTTAACTACATTCATCCCTTTATCACTGGCTAACCATGAAGGAATCCAACTCATCGACGACCAGTAAGCGATTAATGTGCAACCCACCATCAAGAAAGCCAATACGAAACGACTGCCAATACCTTTCTGGAAAAACATTCCTAAGTTCCCAAGCTTAAGTTCTCCTTTCGAAGCTTTTTCCCTCGCTTGTAACCAAATCGGGGGCTCAGGTACCATAAATTTAGTAACTAAGGCCAGTAAAAACCCGACCGCGCCGACATAAAACATCGGACGCCAGCCATAGGCTGGGATAATCCACTTAGCAGTCAGAGCAGCCAGAATCGGCCCAAATGAGAAGCCCGTTTGAATCCAAGCGGAGCAGACAATTCGAATACGACGTGGGAGTAATTCAGCAACTAAAGTATTACCAACCCCCCACTGGCCGCCTAAACCCAGCCCGGCTAAGATCCGTAAAACCAACATCTGCTCAAAACTTGTAACAAACGGAAATAGGACCGTCATCGTTGAATACCACACCATACACCAGACCATAGTTTTAACTCGACCAATACGGTCGGCAATCCATCCGGAAACGAGTCCGCCAATACCAGCGCCAATTAACGGAGCCCCCAAGAGGGTACCCATACTTGCCAGTGAAAATTGAAATTCCTTGGTGATGTGAGGAGCTGCCATAGCCAGGAGTTGCCAATCCAGGACATCAATTACCAGTGCTAGCCATGCCACCATCCAAGCCGTAATCTGTATACGGTTTAATGGAGCGTTCTCATCTGGCGTCACCGGAAGATTAGAGTTCATAACATAACCCCCCTTCAAACTAACATTCTAAAAATCCATCGGGCTTTTTTAGAATTATTCAACCAGGAACAACTAGTAGCAAGTTCAACCTAATTTTTGATGACACCTCCTTTCGATGGTTCACCATCATTCACCCAGGCAATTCTTTGATATCCTAGGACGTGCTTTGCAAGTCGCCACAACAAATCAACAGCGCCGACGGCTTTCCCCGTACGTTTTTAGGCTGTCCTTGTCTTGCTACGAGTGATACAACACATTCATACTACCGTAGGTACATACCACCATTGACATCAAGTGTTATTCCGGTGATATAGGCCGCGTATTCCGAAGCCAGAAACATAATGGCCTTGGCAATGTCCTCTGGCTGTCCAAACCGCCCCAGTGGTATGCTTTTCAACCAAGTTTCCCCACGTTCCTGAAGAATTTTCTCATCAAATATTGGGGTCATAATTATTCCTGGGGCTATACAATTAACAGTAATATTATAAGGAGCCAATTCAAGCGCGATGCTGCGACTAAAGCCTTCCACTCCCCGTTTGGTAGTGGTATAGTGGCTGTTCGCTACAGAGCCCCTCTGCCCAGCAATAGAAGCTAAGTTAATGATCCTTCCATTTTTTCTTTTGATCATTTCTCGGGCAACGGCGCGGCAAAAATAAAATGTCCCATACATGTTAACTTTTTGTGTTTGATCCCAGAATTCATCTGTCATATCTACCAACATGGCCTGTTTGTATATACCGGCACTATTGACTAAAATATCTATTCTCCCCCATTTTTTAATAACCTGAGTTACCGTTTGATTAACTTCGGTACTTTTAGTGACATCAGTCCTGAGAGCCAGCAACCGGTCGGAATGGGCAGCATTCTCGTTCAAAAAAGTTTTAAGCCCATCTTCATTAATATCAACAATAGCAATATTAGCACCTCTGTCTAAGAAGGCTTGTGCAGTCCCTTTACCAATACCTGAAGCTGCCCCAGTTATCAATACGGTTTTTTGGGTAAAATCCATAGCTAACCCTCCTTGTTATTATGGGGGAAGCAAACTATGACAGCTCCCCCCATCAGGAATCATTTGGTAATGATATCTAGGCCAGGATTTGACTGGCAATCACTATACGCTGAATCTGATTGGTACCCTCATAGATCTGGGTAATCTTGGCATCCCGCATCAGCTTTTCAACTGGGTATTCCTTCATATAGCCATAGCCCCCAAAGATTTGCACCGCGTCGACCGTAATCTTCATCGCCGTGTCACTGGCAAAGCACTTGGCCATAGCTCCCAACGCCGAATTCGGTTTACCCTTGTCAATGTAGTAGGCAGCTTCCCACAGCAAAAGCCTAGAGGCCTCAATTGCCATCGCCATATCGGCCAACATAAACTGAATCGCCTGGTTGGCACAAATTGGTTTACCAAACTGCACCCGCTGCTTCGAATAATTCACAGCTTCTTCATAGGCCCGTCTGGCTACTCCCAGAGCGGCAGCTCCAATACTGGGCCGGGTGATGTCCAAGGTCTTCATAGCAATTTTGAAACCTTCGCCTTCATTCCCTAGTCGGTTCTCAACCGACACCCGACAGTCTTCAAGAATCACTTCGGCGATGTGAGAAGCTCGGTCACCCATCTTATTTTCCTTCTTCCCCATGTATAAACCGGGTGTACCAGCCGGGATCAGGAAAGCGGTCAGCCCTTTCAGGCCCTTGCTGCGGTCAACTGTAGCAAATATGGTGTGCAGGTCGGCAATTCCACCGTGGGTGATGAAACACTTGGTTCCGTTGAGGATGTACTCGTCACCTACCCGCTTCGCACTGGTCGAAACGCTGGCCGCATCAGACCCAGCATTTGGCTCCGTCAAGGCAAAAGCCGCTAAACTAGGCTTGGTGCAAAACGGCCCGAGAATTCGTTCCTTTTGCTCTTCGGTACCATAAAGTAGAAGCGGGGTTACAGCCAGGCTATTTCCACCGAAGGCACCGAAAATTCCCAGACATCCATAAGCAATTTCCTCGTAAATTAACAATTGGGTAAGCTCATCCAGCTCCTGACCACCATATTTGGCGGGGATATTCAGGTGCCACAAACCTATTTCAAACGCTTTTTCAATAATAGGCCATGGCATCTCCGCCTTTTCGTCATACTCCGCGGCTACGGGAATAATTTCATTTTCCACGAACTTTTTGACCATACTCTGTATAGCCAGTTGCTCTTCTGTTAATTCAAAACTTACCATGGTTATCTCCCCTTATGTTAAAATGCTCTTCTATGCTATACCGTCGTAACCTTGGACTTGGCCATTTCCTCAATCTGTGCCTCGGTATAGCCAAGTTCTTTTAGCACTTCAACAGTATGTTGCCCTTTGATCGGTGGTGGCAAGGTGGCAGCACCGGATGTAACGGAGAACTTGAGCGGATTGCCGGGAACTTTGATCTTTCCACATTTGGGATGATCAAATTCTAAAATCATCTCCCTGGCTTCTATATGCGGGTCAGCGCAAATCTGTGGTATGGTATATACAGGAGAACAAGCCACTCGCGCCTCTTCAAGCATGGCAACCAGTTCCTTGACGGTATATTGCGATGTCCACTCGTTAATGATCGCGGTCATCTCTTCAACATTCGCCATCCGTGAGGCGTTGCTATCAAACTTCGGATCTATGGCCAATTCTGGCTTACCCATGAGTCTGCACAGACTACCCCACAGCCGTTCGTTCGAGGCCACGATAGCAACATAACCGTCTTTAGCTGTATATGTGTCGTATGGCCCTCCATTGGGATGGCGGTTGCCTAACCGCTTAGGTTCGACCCCGCAATTTAAATACGCTGGTATGGCATTTTCCAGCACAGTAAATATTCCATCAACTAAAGCCATATCGATATATTGTCCTACCCCAGTTAGTTGCCGGTAATGTAAAGCCGCACAGATACCGATCGCAGCATAGAGAGCAGCAATCAAATCACCTAATGAGGCACCAACTCGCGTCGGCGGACCATCGGGATAACCCGTGATGCTCATCATACCGCCCATAGCCTGAGCCAGCATGTCGTAACCGACCCGGTGGGAATAAGGTCCATATTGACCATAAGCAGAAATCGAGCACATGATGATCCGCGGGTTTATCTTCTTAAGTTCTTCGTAATCTAACCCAAAATCGGCCATAGTGCCGGGGCTGAAATTTTCGACAACAACATCGGCGTCCTTGATTAACTGTTTACAAATCTCAATAGCCTTCGGATTCTTGAAATTTAATTCTATACTTCGTTTGCCCCGGTTTAATCCTAAGAAATAAGTAGTCTCGCCTTCTTTGAAGGGAATCCACGTCCTTTCGTCCGAAGGCGGGCCAGGTCTTTCAATCTTGATAATCTCAGCTCCTAAATCCGCTAAAATCTGAGTGCAAAATGGCCCAGCTAATATCCGAGTGAAATCAATAATCTTAACTCCCTCGAGCGCTTTGGGTTTGGTCATTTTAACCATCCTTTCAACAGTATTCTAGTGAGCACCCGGTTAACAGAATTAACCGGGTGCTGAATTTTATCAAACACTGATAAACGAGTTTTGGACTATCACTATTCCACTTTGATCAGAGCAGCATCACCTTGCGTTAGACCGCCACAGATGGCCGCGACACCGATCCCGCCCCCGCGCCGTCTTAATTCGTAGAGCAGAGTCGTCATAAGACGGGCGCCACTACAGGTGTTGGGATGACCTACAGCAATCGCGCTCCCGTTGACATTCATCTTGTTTTTAATCTCCTCATATTTAGCCGGGTCGTTCTTGGCCAGAATCTTCGCGCTGACCAGTGGAACACAGGCAAAAGCCTCGTTGATTTCAACCAAGTCCATATCATCAATTGACAAATTGAATTTTTCGAGGAGTTTACCAATGGCCAGCGCCGGCGCCACAGGTAGTAATCTGGGTTGAGCAGCCGTAGTGACCATCCCTAGAATGGTCGCGAGAGGCTTAAGACCTAGTTGCTCTGCCTTACCTCTGGTAGTAACAATAAGCGCACACGCACCATCATTCATACCCGGTGCATTACCAGCAGTGCATGTTTTACTGTTAAAGATCGTTGGTAATTTGGCCAAATCTTCGTATTTTATATTTGGTCGGTATTGTTCGTCGATCTCCAGAACCTTCACTGAACCATCTTTTTGTTTGATTTCGTAGGGCACCATTTCGTCTTTAAACT
The DNA here is from genome assembly GCA_013178045.1 of Bacillota bacterium. Classification (NCBI taxonomy): domain Bacteria; kingdom Bacillati; phylum Bacillota; species Bacillota bacterium. Next base: position 8,610 of record JABLXP010000020.1, on the reverse strand, counting down.
TGCCGGCGGCATAGGCCTCTCCGTACTTCTGGTGACTCCTGACCGCCCACTCATCCTGTTCCTCCCGACTAACCCCGTATTCAACAGCCACGTCCCCAGAATCAACGGCCACTGGAGCATAGTCCTTATACCCGAGCGGGAAGATCGGGTCTTCTAGCTTAAAGCCACCAACCCTGACACCACCCCACCGTAAATTGCGGGCCAGGTATGGAACCGTGCTAAAACTCGTGGCTCCCCCAGCCAACACCACCTCGGCCTCCCCAGCTTTGATACTGCGAATGCCATAGTTTACCGCCGACATCCCGGAGACACAGGCCTTGTCTAAAGTGCACGAAGGAGTTTCTGGTGGTAATCCAGCTTTAAGAAGCGACTGCCGGGCCACTACTGGTGTATACGGGTCCTTGGTATTGGTGGTATCCCCGATCCCCCACCAGACTTCATCGATTTTTTCTCCGGGGAAAGAGATCCGGTCCAGAGCCGCCCGCATGACATAGGCACCCAAATCATAGATATCAACATCCTTTAGAAACCCACCAAATCTTCCAAATGGTGTTCTAACCGCGCTAATTATAACCATATCATTTTGGTTCATGACCATATACCTCCTCTGTTTACACAATAACATAGCCGCCGTCAACGCAGAGCGTGTGCCCAGTGACATAACTCGATGCATCCGAAGCCAGATAAACAACGGCTCCTTTCAGTTCATCGTCCTGACCGAAACGCCGCATCGGAATATACCGCAGAAGAATTTCCCCGCTTTTCTGCAACGTGAAATCCGTCATATCCGTGGGGAACCACCCCGGGGCAATTGCGTTCACATTAATGTTGTATCTGGCCCACTTGACAGCCAAATCTCTCGTGAGGGCGACAACTCCTCCTTTACTGGTCTGATAAGCGACCGCATCCATCGCTTCTGGCTCAGCCCCCACAAAAGCTGCCAACGAGGCAATGTTGATGATTTTCCCTCTTTTCTGATCGATCATCACTCGACCAACTTGTTGGCAGCAGAACCACGTCCCATTTATGTTCACATCAATTACCTTCTGCCAGCCTTTTAAGGGATAGTCAACCGCTGGCGCTCCCCAGGTGGCGCCAGCGTTGTTCACTAGAATATCAATCTTACCGAATTCTTTTAGCGTAGTCGCCACTAAATTTTCAACGTCTTCCCATTTACTGACATCACAACGGACCGGGATCGCCTTGACTCCGAGTTCTTTTTTTATCTTATCCGCTGCCGCTTCGCACCGTTCTACTTTTCTGGCTGCCAGGACGACATTGGCTCCTGCCTCCGCCAGAGCAATTCCCATCTGTTGGCCGAGACCAACCGAACCCCCAGTGACAATCGCCACCCGCCCGCTAAGATCAAAGAGTTCCTTTATATGCACGTCTTTGCCCCCATTCAAAATGATTTAGTTGACTAGTATTTATAGAACCCTCGTCCAGTCTTTCGTCCCAGGTCTCCTGCTCTTACCATTTGTTTCAGCAAAGGAGCAGGTGTGTACTTGTCCCCAAAATCACCTTTCATAGTCTCCAGGCCGTTCAGAACGATTTCTGCTCCTACCAGATCGATAAGTTCCAATGGCCCCATGGGGAAGTTGCAACAGATCTTCATAGCCTTGTCAATCTCAGCCGGATCATTGCCGTCCATAACGCATTTAACCGCCTCGTTAAGCATCGCATCCAGCACCCGGCTGACGATGAAACCGGCGTAGTCTACCGCGATCGCCGCTTCTTTGCCCAGGGATTTTACAAAATCCAGGCTCATTTGCATAGTCTCGTCGGAAGTATGGCGACCACGGATCAGTTCCACCCCTTTCATCAGCGGTACAGGATTCATGAAGTGCAAACCAACGAACTTGTCCTGGCGTTTAGTCACCCCGGCCATGGCTGTAATCGGAAGAGTCGAGGTGTTTGAGCCAAAAATTGCATGAGCTGGTGCTATTTCCTCGAGTTTCTTGAAAATCTCGAGTTTCAGATTCAGGTTTTCAAACACCGCTTCGATTACAAGGTCAGCATCCCCAGCAGCTTCAGCCAGGTCAATGGTCGTCTTAATCCGTTCAAGAATCTGATCGCGAGCCTCAGCGGTAAGCTTGCCTTTTTCCACAGTCTTGTCCAGCGATTTGATAATGGTTTTTATCGCTTTATCTAGCGCTTCGGTTGAAATATCCTGAAGCTTGACCTGATAACCGGCTTGAGCTGATACTTGGGCAATTCCAAGTCCCATTGCTCCTGCACCAATAACCGCTACGTTCTTAATGTCCATTTGCTTCATCCTCCTTGGGTATATGTTATGTTATTAATTACTTGCCAATAAAATTTGGCTTGCGTTTCTCCACGAACGCCGCCATTCCTTCCTTCTGATCCGCCGTTGAGAAACATTCCGCAAAGCACTCGATTTCATAATCCAGAGCACTTTCTAAATCCAAATTAACGCCCCGATCAATAGCCATCTTGGCCATCATCAGAGCAACTCCCCCTTTTTGAGCTAAATTGCTGGCCAACTTTTTCGCTTCATCCATTAATGCGTCAATAGGTACAACCAGGTTCACCAAACCAATGGATAATGCTTCGTTGGCATCAATAATTTTTCCGGTGAGCACCAATTCTTTAGCTTTGGCTACCCCAACCAGTCTTGCCAGGCGTTGCGTCCCTCCACCACCGGGGATTATCGCCAAGTTTATTTCCGGCTGGCCAAACTTGGCATTCTCTGCGGCGATTCGAAAGTCACAACACATGGCCACTTCGCAGCCACCACCTAGGGCAAAACCGCTGATTGCCGCTACGACTGGTTTCGGGATTGAGGCAATCTTGCCCTGAGCTTCTTTAACCTGACGTGCAAACCTTCGTGCTTCTAGAGTAGTCATTGATCGCATTTGGCCGATGTCTGACCCCGCAGCAAAAGCTTTATTTCCGCTTCCAGTTAAAACAATTGCCTTGACCTCGTCATCAGCAGCCATTTCGTCAAATACCCGGCCAAGCTCAAGAAAGACTTGTTCATTCAGGGCATTGAGCGCCTCCGGCCTGTTGATGGTCACCAGTCCCAATCCATTCTCCTTCTCGTAGATTATTACTGTGTATGGTCGCCCGCTCATTTACACCACCTCCCTTCGGGGCATAACAATAGCTTCACCATGCAGCACAACTTTTTCATTCTGGTTATAACAAGTAGTCCTAAGCTTGAGCCGATTTTTTTCAAGTTTTGCGATGACCTCAACCTCAGCGGTAATTGTGTCTCCGATAAAAACCGGTGCCAGAAATGAAACCTGTTGTTCCAAATAGATTGTTCCTGGCCCGGGTAATTTGGTGCCGAGAACCGTAGAAATTAACCCCGCTGAAAGCATTCCGTGAGCAATACGTTGATTAAAGGGTGTGGCTTTGGCGTATTCACTGTTAACGTGAGCAGGATTAAAGTCCCCAGTAATTCCAGCAAACAGGTACACATCAGTCTCACTAATAGTCTTCGTAACGCTTGCTTTATCCCCGATTTTTATCTCGTTAATGGTTTTACCTATATCCACTTTGACCCCCCACTAACAATTTGCCAATTTTGGCGCCAATCATCTGACCCTTCGTCCATTGTTTTCCTTAACTAGCAAGGTACGCAAATAACATGCCAATCTAAAATCCAGTCACAAACAAGAAAAATTGCCTCTCCAGTCAATCAAGAGAAAATGTGATGACGCTTTTGACGTCCGATATTTAGACAACTAAGTACAATACGGCTGTCCAAATATCGGACAGCCGTATTGCAGGTATATGCTCTTCTCGGCAAAAAAAAAAATACTTCCCAAATCTGGGAGGCAGAGTCAAAAAGGATAGGAGGGTTATCAAGAGGTAGGGAGGGTAAGGTAATTATCGTTAAATGGTTAATATTCATCTAGCAATTTCTTAAGCTCAGCCAAAGTGAAGACTGGCCCGTCGAGACAGATAAAGCAGCTGCCAATATTGCACCGGCCAGGAATTGGCTCCTAACCCATCGCTCACTTAATACCATACTCCTCAAGCTTGCGATATAAACTGCTTCTGGCCATGCCTAGCTCTCTGGCAACTCGCGCCTTGGACCCAAATTTCTGCAAATAAGACCGAATTAACTGTTCCTCCATATGCCTAACCAGTTGACGTCCAGATGTCGAGATACTGGACATTGAATCTTGGTTAACAGCATTGAACTTTCCACCAACCTCTACGATTTCCATCGGTATATCATTCAAAGTAATGGCTGTACCCACCGTAACATGAACCGCACGTTCGATCACATTTTGCAGTTCTCTGATATTTCCCGGCCAATCATATCGCTGGAAGATTTCCATCACCTCTGGCTTAATTTCTTCGACCTGCCGACCCAGACGTTCGTTTATCTTGCGTAAAAAATACATACTCAGTAACTCCAAATCATCCTTTCTTGCCCGAAGTGGTGGGATTTCAATCATTATGACGTTAAGACGATAATAAAGATCACTTCGGAAATTGCCTTTTTCAATCTCACGACGTAGATTCTTGTTGGTCGCTGCAATAACACGCACATTGACCGGAATCGTTTCTTTCCCACCCAAGCGTACAATCGCACGTTCCTCCAGTACCCGCAAGAGACTGGCCTGAAGATCTAATGGCATTTCTCCTATCTCATCCAAGAAAATCGTACCCTGATCGGCTAACTCAAACTTTCCAGGATTACCACCCTTCCGGGCACCGGTAAAAGCACCTTCCTCGTAGCCAAACAGTTCGCTAGCTATTAATTCCCGAGGTATCGCCGCGCAGTTTATCGCTACAAATGGTTGCGCTCGGCGTGCACTGGCATTGTGAATTGCTTGGGCAAACAAGTCCTTCCCCGTTCCGCTTTCACCAAGGAGTAAAACGTTGCTCGGGGACATAGCGGCCGCTTTGCCCAATTGAATTGCTTGAACAAGTGCAGTATTTTTCCCCACAATGTGATCGAAGCACATTTTTGCGTGAGCCCCGATCGTTCGGGTCACCAATCTAGTTATCCGCTTATTTTCCCGGAGAATTGCCACTGCTCCATTACTCGTGCCATTGGATAAAACCAGTGGACGACAGCTAATATTACACTTAACTTTCTCACTACCAACGTTAATTGTCACTGTCTCATCGTTTATATTTACACCCCGTCGTAATAAATCCATGAAATAATCATTTTTGTTATCCTTACTCCCAAATAACGACGCCAAGTTGCATCCGATTGATTTGCTTGGATCTAGTCGTAGGAGCTGGCTGGCTGCACGATTCAGATGAGTCACATAACCATTTTTGTCTACAACCAGAACCCCATCTGACATTGATTCCATAATAATGGTTTTGTGAAGGTTTGCCAGTTCACTGGCATCGAAAGCCCGCTGTAATACAATTTGATTCTCAATTGCGTTTACCGCAGCAACTACCATCCCAAGCGTGTGGTTACTCGCTCTATCAAATGGTCCGGTCAGGTCTAATACACCAATAATTTTACCATTAGGGTCGCAAATCGGTGCTGCTGAACAGGTTGTATTAAATGCACACAAACTATAATGTTCATAACCAAACACCTGAATTGGTCGCTTCTCCACCAAGGCAACACCAATCGCATTTGTCCCCATAACATCTTCCGACCATTTTGCTCCAACGATAAATTTTCCAGGCTGGGTAAACTTCATGGCCTCTTCATCACCGAACATTTCGATTATGTAGCCTTCGTCGTCGGTCAAGGTAACAACAAATCCCGTTCCCATCACAAAATCGTGTAGTTTCTTCATAGTTGGTAGGCTGTGGGTTATAAGCTCTGAACTGTGTTCCTTTCGTAGAGCCAATTCATGAGGGGTTAGAACAACCGGCGCATACTTCAGATAAGGATTTACTCCATACTTTGCGCTTCTTTCCCATGACGCTTTAATAACATTGCTTACCAGTGGAAGCTCAAAATTATTGTTTTCATTTTTTCTAAAACATTTCCAAACACTTTTTACATCATCAATCGAAAGATTCATACAACCCCCCCTATGCATTACCTACCAGTATTAACCTCGGTAAGGGTAGAAACACTGACTGTTACACGGGTTGACTATGAAGGTTTGTTAATATTGGGCTAAATGCTAAAGAAAATTTAAGAATTCCAAATACGAAAAAGATAAACCAAATTGGCCAGAAAGGCCCCGCAACAACTAAGGATACATTTATACTCGATTTCATATTTTTTCTTAAGTTAGCACTTGATGGCTTTGCGTTTGATCAGTAATCCCTCCTTTCGATTGATAATGCGCCTGAGACCATAAAAGGGGAACTCGATGTATGTTTCGTTCTATGCGGTATTTTATAGCGGTTTCTTCTAGGGAAGGAGTTACAGGAGGGTATATAAGATGAAATGGTTTAAACTAAAGAGCTCCGTCAGCTTCTTCATAGACAGGTTCAGGAAGACCCCACTCCACCAGTAAAATACGTTCGTCTCGGCTTGATATTCGGAGAAAGCTTCTTTGTTTCTATTTGACATTTGTTTCCAAAATCCTGCTGAGAAAAAATAATTCTCTTATCAGGGATAGCAGGTGCCCGCGCACGTAGTCCCTGACGCTGAAGTGCAGGTACGGCCCGGTGGAAAAAAACCGGTATTCCTGAAGTAACCGGCAAGGTCTCCTGGGCTGACGTTCTGACCATTGTCCACCAAGGACGTGCTCAGGTGAGCATACAAATATTCGTACCTGGCATCCCGTACTAGGCCATAGCTGCCAAACGTGTCCGAATGCCATGTCTGATACACCACTCCCGCTAAAGCCTAGCAAACGGGCGTCTCTACTGGCATGGCTATGTCTACCCCAGTATAGGACTCGAGGTACAACCAGGCTAGCCTTGCCGAAGTATTCCGTTATCTTCACGCTGTTCACTGCCACATGGCTTTTGCTGATTTGAAGGCCAATCGTAGCAAAGAAGCGGGCTAAGTAGGGTTTGCTGAAAAACCCCATAGTTCCGAGAGATACCATTATTAACCAAATGCATTAGCCCCTGCCAAAAATGTGTTGGAGGGGCTAATGCATTTAAAAAAATGGGCTGTTATACCTCCAATTCAGACTATTAGAACTTCCAAATGAGAGGTACGATCAATAATGTCAGGATGTAACATATTATGTTAAATGGTCCCGCCCACTTGATATAGTCAATGAACCTATAACCACCAGGCCCGAGGACCATTGTCATCGGTGGGGTTGCTACTGGTGTCGAGAAAGAGCAGGCTGTGGCCGTGCATAAGCCCATCATTACTGGAAGTGGACTCATACCAACCGCTTTTGCCATTGCAAGACCAATTGGAGCTAACATGGCAGTAGCAGCTGTGTTTGACATAAACTGGGTTAAAAACATTCCCAGAAATACTATTACCGCAAAAACGATGAACGGGGTTATTGCGCTGCCAAATAGGCCAAGAATCGCATCTGCTAAAAGCTTTCCTCCACCAGATTTTTCCAGACCACTAGCGAAACCGATTGACCCACCAAGAACAAATACCGTTGGCCAGTCCATTTTGAGATAATTTGTTTTTTCCGATATACAACCGGTAATGACACAGGCTAGTGCACCGATCATGGCGATCGTACCTAGTGGCAGAACCTTTTCATTAGTAGTTATAAAACCTATAATGCAGCCTAACATAATAATCCCCGAAATCCACATTTTTTTGACGTCTCTTATCTTTTCTTTTTCCGCAGCTGCTGACTGCATCATCTCTTTCATGACAGGACTGGGTTCAGGGTTTTCCCCATACATCTTCCGACTAAGCCATTTGCCGAAAGTAAAAGTGTAGATAAGCAATGCTAAGCAGATCGGGCCGCCCATCAGGGCAAATTCGAAGAACCCAAACGGTCGATAACCGGCTGCTGTTTGCACGCCCTGAACAATAATTGGCGGCGTTGAACCAACCAGACTGAGCTGACCGCCGGCAACTGCGGAGATAGCTAGCGGCATCATCCAGTATTTTGATTTTAACCGACCGCTTGAAGCCGCGATGATCCCGGCAAACACTGGCAGCATCATGGCGGTGGTTGAACTGTTGTTTAAGAACGCAGATAAAACCATGGTAACAACCATAACGGCCACAACGACTTTAAACTCGCCCTCGCCGGCAAAACGGACAATCGTTTTGCCTAGCCATTCAGCTGTACCCGTTTCGAACAGGGCATTGCCAACAACAATCATGCCAGCAACCAACAAGACAGTGTCATTAGACAATCCGCTCCAAGCCACACTGGCTGGAACAACCTTAAATACCACCAAGGCAGCACAAGAGGCAAGAGCAGTCACCGCCAAAGGAATAATTTCGGTTATATAAAGAATCATCATTATCACTAAAATAATCAAGCTAATTTCTGCCGGTCCCATTAACATATCCTCCCTTCTAAACTTTAATTTTACTTACCACTTTGTTTTACACCCGGACACACCTGGACTAATTCTCCCAAGTTTTTCGCTAACAACCACCTCCTTTCTCAGGGAGATATACGGTTTATGCAATATTATGCAATATTATCACTTGTATAATTTTTCTGATATTTTCCCCCAAAAATTTTTCTTCCTACCGAGGGAAGAAGATTTCATTTAAGAAAAATGTCAGTTACTCGATTACCGCCAAAATAT
>JABLXP010000019.1 GCA_013178045.1 Bacillota bacterium | reverse complement strand
GCCTGGAATAAAATGTTAAATTACATTGTGGTTTGGTTTTTGACCTTAATCTAGCGAAAAAAGAGTACATCTAAACGACTAACAATGTTTTACCTTTAACAAAAAAGCTAATTTTGCAAAAGGCTCAAATAACAACTTAAAAGATTCCAAAGATAAACTCTTTAGTCAGGGGGAATACAAAATTGATCATTGAACTGCCCACGCTCAACAAAAAACCACGAATTGCGGCCAATACCTGGATTGCCCCAACCGCCGTGGTCATCGGCGACGTTGAAATCGGCGAGTACTCCAGTATCTGGTGGAACACCATCCTGCGGGGTGATTCTGACAAAATCGTCATTGGTAAACACACCAATATCCAAGACAACTGTATCGTCCACATGAACGCCAATGACCCTGTTTACATCGGCAACTACGTATCTATTGCCCACAGCGCCATTGTGCACGCCTGCACCATTCACGACGGGGTGCTGATCGGTATGGGAGCAAGAGTTCTGGACCGGGCCGAGATCGGGGAAGGCTCGCTGATCGGGGCCGGCGCTCTCGTCCCCCCAAGAATGAAGGTCCCCCCGCGCAGCCTGGTGGTCGGTTTTCCGGGCAAAATAGTCCGCGAGCTATCAGAGGAAGAGGTGAAAAAACATCAGCAGACCTGGCTGATCTACGAAAATCGCTGGAAAACCCATTACAGCCAAATGCGCGTTATTGAGCGTTGACGCCTGGTGAGATTAAATTATTTGCCAAGGGGGATTGACCATGAGCCTAAATTATCAACAAGTCTTGCTGGAAGACATCCGGGCGGCTGATAAAAAGTATATGCTGCAAAATTATGGTGAACGGGATCTCTTCCTGGTCCGGGGGCAAGGAAGCTACGTGTGGGACGCGGAAGGCAAACAATATCTGGATTGCGTAAGCGGAATTGCCGTCAACGCCTTCGGGCACTGCTACCCGCCCATCGTGGAGGCGATCAGGGCCCAACTGGACCGATTCCTGCACATCAGCAACCTCTATCTCATTGAGACACAGCAGACCCTGGCCGCTCTGCTGGTGGAAAATACCGGCCTTGACCGGGTCTTCTTTTGCAATAGTGGCACCGAAGCCAACGAGGGAGCCATCAAATTCGCCCGAAAATACTGGTTCGAGCAGGGTCAGCCAGAGCGTTACGAAATTATAACTTTTCATAATTCCTTTCATGGTCGCACCTATGCCGCGATGGCAGCTACCGGGCAAGAAAAGTTCCGCCAAGGTTTCGGCCCTATGCCTGAAGGCTTCATCAACCTGCCGGTAAATGATGTCCCGCTCCTGGAAGACGCGGTGTCAGAAAGAACGGCGGCAGTCCTGATTGAACCCATCCTGGCCGAAGGGGGTATCATCAGCGTGAGCCAAGAATTCGCGAACGCCCTGGCCCACCTCCAGGAGCGAGGAGTGCTTTTAATCACGGACGAAATCCAGGTCGGCTTGGGCCGGACGGGTGATTTCCTGGCTTCTTCCGCTTTACACCTGCGGCCCGATCTCGTCACCCTGGCCAAACCCCTGGGGGGTGGATTGCCGTTGGGGGCAGTGCTCATGCGGGAAAAAGTGGCTGCGACGATCCACAGCGGTGACCACGGCACTACTTTTGGGGGCAACCCGGTAGCCTGCGCGGCTGGAGTAGCCGTGGTTCGCGAATTAACCAAACCCGGTTTTCTTGACTCAGTCAAAGAACGGAGCCAGTATTTACGGGCTAAGCTGGGTGAGTTGTTGCAAACAGGCACCCCTCAGGGCCTGTGCGGCCCGCTTTTGGGAAAAGGCTTCATCCTGGGGTTTCGCTTCGCTGGCGATTTGAGTGGACTCATTAAAGAATGTCGAAACAACGGCCTGCTGGTCCACCGGGCTGGCCGAGACGTAGTGCGGCTCCTTCCTCCTTTAAACATTTCTTATCCGGAAATGGATGAACTGGTAGAGCGGCTGGGCAAATCCCTGAATAGCAAATCCTTGAATAAATAAACAAAAAATAAACAAACGTGAAAAAGCTCCGTTTGGGATCAACGGAGCTTCGTTGTTACTGTTTCACGTTGCGCTTGGGTTTATTTGTAGATGTTTGGTGAATTGCCTAAGGCAGTACAGATATTTTTACCGCGGGGTTAACACCTCAGGCAATTGGTTGTCCCCATTGTTCCCAGAAGGCGATTTCTTCCAAAGACTTGCGCGGTCGGGGATTCGGTTGTTCCTCGGGATAACCCAACGGTGTTAAAGCCACCACCCGGAAATCCGGCGGTACCCCCAGGGCAGTCCTGACCAGGTCCTCATTAAACGCCCCGACTATACAAGTCGCTAAACCCTCGTTGGTCGCCGCCAAGGTCAGGTTTTCCAAAGCCAGCCCCGCATCGAGCATGTAATATTCTCGCCCGTTGACATTCCCCGAATCGTCTGGCTTCGCGCATAAGGCTACCACCAGCGGGGCCTGCAGAAAAGCTTTGGTCGCGGGGTTACCCTGGCGCAACGTCTCGCTTAAGGCCTGGCGTTTGGCAGCGTCAGCCACGACCAAAAATCGCCAGCACTGCTGGTTCTTCCAAGAAGGTGCTCTTCTGGCCGCGTCTAGTACGCGGATTACCTTTTCTTGCTCTATCTGGTCGGAGCGGTATTTGCGAATACTGCACCGGCTATTCACTACAGCGTAATAATCCATATTATTTATCTGTTCCTCCTTTCTGAAAATCTCCTTAATTCCTTAATCATTTTCATCTCCCTAATCATTTTCATCCTTCGTGGTGTCGGTTATTAGCGACATGGGAACTCCTAACTGAGCTGCGCCAGGATATGCTGGATCCTGTCCAGACCTTCCTTGATATTGGCAATTGAGGTCGCGTAAGACAAACGTATAAAGGCATCGGCGCCAAACGCGACTCCCGGCACGACCGCGACCTGCGCTTCAGCCAGGAGCAGGTCGGCCAGATCAGTGGAATTGTTGACCAGCCGGCCCTGATACTGCTTGCCGTAAAACCTGGATACATTGGGGAAGACGTAGAACGCCCCGCCTGGTTTGTTGCAGCTTACGCCGGGGATCGCCTTAAACCGCTCCACAATGTAATCGCGCCGTTTGGCAAATTCTGCCACCATTTCTTTCATGGGCTCCTGCGTACCAGTTAAAGCTGCCAGACTGGCCTTTTGCGCGATCGAGTTGACACTTGACGTCGCCTGGCTCTGCAGGTCGGCCATCGCTTTAGCCACTGGAGCTGGGGCAGCCGCGTAACCAATCCGCCAGCCAGTCATCGCGAAGGCTTTCGATACCCCGTTGATCACCACGGTCAATTCTTTCAGTTCTGCGCTCAAGGCGGCGATGCTGTGGTGAGTCAGGTTGTCGTAAAGCAGCTTCTCGTAGATTTCATCGGAAATGATCCCAATCTGGTGTTGTACCAGTATTTCGCCCAGAGCGGTCAGTTGATCTTTAGAGTAAACACCACCCGTCGGGTTACTGGGGCTGTTCAGAATGAAGAGGCGGGTTTTGGGCGTAATCGCCGCCCGCAATTCCTCAGGGGTCACCAAGAAACCGTTTTCTTCTTTTGTGTCAATAATGACTGGGATGCCACCAGCCAGCTTGATCTGATCAATGTAGCTCACCCAGTACGGAGCCGGCAGGATCACCTCGTCACCGGGATTAATGAGGACCTGGGTCACGTTGTACAGCGAGTGTTTGGCGCCAGACGAAACCACGATCTGACTTGGTTGATAATCCAGTCCATTATCTACCTTCAGTTTGTTGGCGATAGCTTCTCTCAATTCGTCGATGCCGGCTGCGGGGGTATACTTGGTGAAGCCGGCTTGGATTGCCTCAATTGCGGCGGCTTTGATGTGTTCTGGAGTGTCAAAATCGGGTTCGCCAACCCCAAAGTTGATTACCTTGATGCCGTCCTTCTGCATTTTTTTCGCTTTCGTATCAATGGCCAGGGTTGGGGATGGGCTGATGACCGCGGTCCGTTCTGCCAGTTTCATTACTTATTCCCTCCATCTCTTTCAGTAACACTTTAAACTTACATCTGTGGTAAATTCTATTCTACATCTGTTCGGCGTGTTCCTGTCGGTCAGGTAAAAAATACATGTATACAACGTCCAGTCTATTAATCCTCTGAAAATGAAGAAATATACGAACTAAAAAGCTAGAAGTAAGACCTTGCCGGTTATCACCCTTTAGCCCATTTGTTCATAAAATGGAACCGTGGGAGGTGACATTCCGTGTCTAAAACACGTAAGAAACTCCGAGAGCTCTGCCGCCAGTACGATCTTGGTGTGCAGATCCTCGAAACCTACGCCCTTTCCGTCCGCGATATTATTCCGGTACGTAAAGTTTTTCGCCTGGTCACGGACCGAGGGGATATATGTCTTAAGCGCTTCAACCATTCCGAGGACAGCCTGAATTTCTCCTTGTCCGCAATAAATCACCTGGTTACTCATGGTTTCACCCAGGTTGCACCTTTTCTCCCCACGCGCAAAGGTCAACCATATCTGAAGCTGAATAACCAGCTTTATGTTTTAACCAACTGGATCGATGGCCGCGAAAGCGACTACGCGAATCCGGCTGACCTGCGGATTGCCGCCCGGACCCTGGCCAATCTTCATTTAGCCTCCCAGGGTTTCGTACCGCCCCCTGGCCACGATCATCGCGTCAGATGGGGAACCTGGCCGGACACCTTCCGCAACAGACGCGATGAATTAATAACCTTCGCTGAACAAATTCGCCGCCAGGCGTCCCTAACCCGTTTTGATGTTGCTTTTCTCAATCACGTAGAGCAGTATGTGACCCAAATAGAATTGACTTTAACTCAACTGGCCGCTTCACCCTACGAGATTCTGGTAGCTCGGGAATCAATGATGGGTGGCTTCTGCCACCACGACTTTGCCCATCACAACTTGGTGATTACCAACGGTGGGATCGGTTACGTGCTGGATTTTGATTACGCCATCTGTGACATCCGTATTCATGATATTGGCAGTCTGATCCTGCGCGCACTCAAAGCCGCCGCTTGGGATTTTGGCCAGGTTGAACTTGTCTTACGTGCTTATCAAGAAGTTAGCCCTTTGAGTAAAGAGGAACTAGCCGTTTTGCAGCCGTTCTTTACCTTCCCTCAGGATTTTTGGCGGATTGCGGTCGATCACTACTACGGACTCAAACCCCACTGGCCGCAGGCGAAATTTCAACGGAAACTCGATCGCATTCTGGATAATGAACCATACCGGCAGGCCTTTTTAGAAACATACGCCAGGTACTTCGAGCAGGCAGTTGAAAACTCCTCCTGGCAGACCCCCCGGCTTGTCGTGCACAGCCGACCCAGAATCTGGCGTCTGGCTAGTCCCACGATGGCATAGGGCGCAGCCACAACTTCGATCGTTCATGATATTGAGGGTAAGCCAACGTCAGAGGATGTGATCACCTTGCCTTCCCGTTTCCTGGACAAAGTGCCACAGTACATTAAGCCGTTAACCAGCATCATGACCAAGCCGCCCCCTGCGCGTCCCCCGGTCGAAAATGCCACCTGGTGCGACCGCATCAACCTCTCCCTGGGTGAACTGACGATTATAGTCGAACGGTATTCGAAACTGCCGGTCCCGCATGAGGTTTCCGCCATCGTCCCCCGGGTGGAAATCCGCCGGTCAGTGAAAAAAGAAGGGGAATTTGCGGCCAGCTCGGAAGTCCTGCTCAACAGCATCACCGTGGTTCATGCACCCCGCCATCCCCCGGCTGGTGAGAGCAAGCGTAGAATCAACATCAAGTATCAATAACCTAACTCGCCGGTCATCGTCAGCGCGACCAGGTCTACCTGACCCTTCGAGGTTTTTTTTCTGGAAAAGTGAGTCCGCCCGCCGTGATGTTGAGTTGGAGTATATTGATCCCTGTCCAATATTCAACATTTTCCACAATCCGGCGCTGAACACGGGAAAGAACATCCACAAACCGGTCGCCGTAGATCACCACTACACTGAGGTTGATGATCACTCCCTCGCGCTGATTGGAGATTTCCACCCACTTAACCTCCGGGATGCGCGGCTCGTCAAGGGCCACCCGCTTGACCAATGTCGCCACCACACTGTCGGATACAATCAGTTTGCCCAAATAACTGAAAACTGGCCGGACAATTGACTGTTCTCCTAGCTTCACCGGCGGGGCCGCCGGCCGGAAACGAAAAATTTTCATCGCCTCAACCAGGTATCCCGAGAACTGTTTTTTTACCTCGACGGTTGGCACCGGGATGACGTGTTTTTTTTCCTGCTGCCTGACTCGCCGGGCCTGTTCAATTTCCTGCGGGGTAGCCACATCACTGATGCGCAGGACGGAAGTTGGGTCGGGCAAAGCCAGCGCCTGCGTGATGCGCTTCACCATGTTCGTGGAAGTACCAATGATTAAAAGCTTGGTTGGCTTTACCTGTTCGATGGCCGCCTTAACCTCGGTCGCGTGGGCCGTATCCATAAAAAGGGCCCGTTTTACCGCCTTGATTTTATTGACTTCCCGTTTGGCCGAATACCCGGCCAGAATTCGACCATCTTTAATCAGCAGGCCATCGTCAATCAAGGCATCAATCTGGTGATCATGGACCACATTCAACGCGCGGTGACTCTTCCCGGTACCTGTCGGGCCCACAAAGGCTATTACTTCCAAAACTTACTCTCCTCCATTATGGCTGTCAATCTCGCTTAAGTGTTTGGTATCACCAATGACCTGGACCACCGGTTTACCGTCGATATAATCAACGATAGTTAAACCTGAATTCCCAGGCACATAGTGCCACACCGAATTTAAATCAAGCCCTAGAAAACGGCACAAGAGAACCGCAATGACTCCACCATGAGTAACCAGCACCACGGTGCCTTCAGAATGGTTGGCTAAAATTTTCTCGACAGCCTCCCCCGCCCGCTGCGCCAGCTCCCGAAAGGTCTCCCCTTGCGGTAGTCGAGTATTGGCTGGATCTTGCAGCCACCGTTTGCGAATATCGGCATACCGCCGCCCGATTTCTTCGAAGGTCAAGCCTTCCCAAGCGCCAAAATTGATCTCGCGCAGTTCAGACATCTGCACGACCGGCAGATTGTGTTTACGGGCAATTACTGCGGCAGTCTCGTAAGCCCGGGAGAGGTCACTGGCGTAGACAGCCACCACCGGTTTGTCCCGCAACCGTCTGGCCACCTGGACTGCCTGCTGCCAACCCAACTCGGTCAGTTGGACGTCAGTGTGGCCCTGATACTTTCCTTCCTTGTTCCACACCGTCTCACCGTGTCGCACGATAATCAACCTGAGCATAGGTGTCGCCTCTCTCTTGCGAATCGTTGTATTTCTATCTCGACAGCACCTCACCAAGGGCTTGAATCAGCCGCTCATTTTCTGAGCGCGTCCTTACGGCCAGCCGCAAAAAGTATGGGTTAAGGCCGAAAAAAGTTCGACAATCACGGACCAGAATCCTCCGTTCCGCCATCAGCCGCCAGACTTCGGTGGACGTGGGTCCCGTCGGCTCTAATCCCACCAGAATAAAATTAGCGGCCGGTTCATATACCCGCAGGCCCAGGTCAGCCAGGGACTTTGACAGGTAAGCCCGTTCTGCCACCAGCCAGGCTTTCGTCTGCCTGGCGTACTCCTGGTCGCGCAAAGCGGCTACCCCGGCCATTTGTGCCAGAACATTCACGCTCCAGGGCACCTGTAAACGACGAAGACGCTGACCGAAAACTGGCTCGGCAAGTAAGTAGCCGAGGCGTAATCCCGGTAAGGCGTAGAACTTGGTCAGGGATTTCAACACCATCAGATTCGGTCGGGATAACACATCCGTTACAACCGAATACTGGCTGCTGTCGACTACAAAATCCATGAACGACTCATCGACGACCAGGGTCATCCCCCGGGTAGCACAGTAGTCAGCAATAGCCAAAACATCACTTCGGCGCACGAGGGCACCCGTCGGATTATTGGGATTACAAAGGAAAACCAGATTAAACTGGTTCGCCGCTTCCTCTCGTCGTAAATACGCGATAAAGGCCCCAACATCCAGACAAAAATCCCTTTCAGGCAATAAGAAGCGCCGCGCCACTCCACCGGGGCGACTCTTCACCGCCAGTTCATACTCGCTGAAGGTTGGTGCCGGAACCACCGCCCGTGCCGGCTCAAAAGCGCTGGCCAGTAAATAAATCAGTTCCGCTCCGCCATTGCCAACCAGCACGTAATCCCGGGGTATCCCAGTTTGCTGACTGATCTCGTCTTTGACTTCATTCGCTTCCGGGTCTGGATACCAGGTTACTGCCTCCAGGTTATTGGCCAGAACACGCCGGACACTGGCCGGTAATCCCAAAGGGTTGATATTGGCACTGAAATCTAGGATCTCCGCCGGCTCGTATCCATAAAACCGCGCTGCCGCCCAACGGTTACCTCCATGGAGACCAGGTCCGCTGCCTTCTTTGCCAATGCTCATTTCCCGCTCCTTTCCGCCGGCCCAACTGGGCACCCGGCTTCATCATACCATCAGACCAAAGATCTGGCAAGAACTCCCCCTATCAGCCGCTGGTCGCCCGGGCCACCAGCACCAACAAAACCGTCACTTCCACCAGTTCATTGACTGCCCCGTAACAGTCACCCGTTAACCCGCCGAGTCTGGAATTGAGAAAGAAAGCCAGCGAACTAGTCACCCCAAAAGTAACGGCGGCCGCCAGCAATCCCGGCCAGCGCCAGAGCCAACCAATCACAGCCAGGGTAATCACCGTGGCAACAAGCAGTTCTTGCCAGCTAACGTAGTCAGCAAACGGTTTGCCAGTGCCTGGACCCGAGCGAGCATAGGGGTACGAATATATAGCAACCACCATGGCCCAACGGCTCAAGACCGGCACCCCAAGGAGACTGGTCCCGACCAGCCCGGCCGGGATGGCGCCGAGCAGGACAAATTTAAGGAGGTAGACCAGGCCGGCCGCCATCACCCCCATTGAACCCACCCGGCTGTCCCGCATGATCTCCAACATTCTTTCCCGACTTCGACCACTGCCGATCCCGTCAGCGGTATCCATCAAGCCATCAACGTGCAGTCCGCCGGTGACCAGCACCATGGTGACTAAAACCAACGCTACCGCCACATCAGAGGGAAATATTTTGTCTGTCAGGATATAGACACCACTGAGAATCATTCCAATCAAGACGCCGACAATTGGAAAAGCTGCCGCCGATTTGCCTAAATCCGCCGGGGCTAGTTCACCCGTGACCGTGACCGGGATTCTGGTTAACAGTTGTAGAGCGATGAGTGTTCTGCGCAGCATAGCTCTCCGTCCTCTTTTTATTTTAATATTAACCCGCTCGCCTAGTTCACCCACCAGCACCAGGCAGCGCCCATCGCGACGCCGAGCCAGGCCGCCACCCGCATCATGCTGACTGCCGCCAGAATATCTGATGGTACGATTGGCCGTCGGGGATCGCCCAGGTAGGGACGAAAAGAAGGCACCCCGCCGTAACTGTTCCAACCACCCAGTCTGATTCCCAGCGCGCCGGCCACAGCTGCTTCCGGATAACCGCTGTTCGGGCTGGGATGCCGCCGAGCATCGCGCCAGGTTAACCGCCAGGCCTCACGACCATCCTGACCACAGATCCAGGCGGCGATAGTCAGTAAGGCAGCAGTCAGGCGGGCCGGGATGAGGTTGGCCAGGTCATCCAGTCTGGCCGAAGCCCAGCCGAAATAACGATACCGCTCATTACGGTAACCCACCATGGAATCGAGGGTGTTAACTGCTTTGTAGGCCAACGCCAGCGGGGCTCCCCCCAAACAGGCGTAAAAAATAGGCGCGATCACCCCATCTGCCGTATTCTCCGCGACCGTTTCCACCGCGCCGCGGACGATTTCTTCGGGCGGCAGGTCAACCGTGTCCCGACCCACCACCCAGGACAAACATTTCCGCGCCCGCTCCAGATCCCCCGCCACCAGCGGCTGGTAGATGTTCAGGCCGGCCTGGGCCAGACTCTTTGTCGCCAACGTCGTCGCCAATAGCCAGAGGGAAAGCCCCCACCCCAGCCAGGGGTGAAGCTGGTTAGCCAGACGCAGCAGGGTGAAAGCCAGCCAATACGTGCCGCTCACCACCAGCCCGGTCAAAACCACGCCCGCCAACCGCTCCTGCCAAGGTTTACGACCGAATCGACGCAACCACCCTTCCAGCCAGGTAATTGCGCCACCGATCATGACTACCGGATGCGGGAGAACACGGGGATCACCGATTAACAAATCCAGGACAAAAGCCAGCACAATTTGTATTGCCATGTCAAAAGAAGCCTCATCTCTAAATCAAACTACAAACCGAGCAAGTCATAGATTCGCTTCAGGTCGAGGTGTTCTCGAAAAAATGCCGCCAGCCGATCGTAACGGTCTTCCTTGAGCTGACGATAATCTAAATCAACCTCGCCCTCCACCGGCGTCCACCCTTTGCGCATCCGCAACGTGTTTAACCATCGCCGCCGAAACTCGGGTTGGTCAAACAGCCCGTGGATATACGTTCCCATCACGCGACCATCCAGGCCCACTGACCCATCCGTTTCGTGCACCGTTTTCCCTGAGCGTTCCTCAATGAGACACAGGTTTTGCGCCATGGGGCCCAAAGTTGTTTTGCCCATATGGATTTCGTAACCCGTCAGCCGCTGGCCAGCCAATGCGGACCAGCCGCTTAGCCCACTCACTACTCGCGCCTTGACCTGATGGGTGACCTTTTCCCGGGCAAAGACGGTTTCAACATCCAGCAAACCTAGACCAGGCAGTTTGGCGTGGTCCGATTCCACCAGCTCAGGGTCATGTAACCATTTGCCTAGCATCTGATACCCGCCGCAGATGCCAACCACCATACCCCCGGTTTCCGCTCTGGTCACAATTGCCTCAGCCAGGCCGCTCTCCCTGAGGTAGAGCAGGTCAAGGGCGGTATTCTTCGTGCCGGGAAGAATGATTACATCGGGTTCGCCCAGTTCATCTCGACGCTGGACGTACCGTACCCTGGTTTGCGGTTCCCGAAAAAGAGGGTCAAAGTCAGTGAAATTAGAAATCCGGGGTAGCATAATCACTGCAATGTCGATATTTCCCTCTTCTCGCCCCGGCTGGTCAACCCTACCGCGCTGTCGCCCCGCAGCCAGTTCTTCCAGGGCGACCGAATCTTCTTCTTCAATTTCCACGCGGGTGTAAGGAATTACCCCCAGAACCGGTTTTCCCGTCCGCTGTTCCAGCCAGTCCAGCCCTGGTTTGAGTAGACTTAAATCACCGCGAAACTTGTTAATAATGAAACCAGCCACCCGGTCACGTTCGGTTGACGTCAGCAGTTCCATGGTCCCTACCAGAGAGGCAAACACTCCGCCCCGGTCAATATCCGCTACCAGGAGCACAGGTGCATCTGCTAATTCAGCCACCTTCATATTGGCGATATCCTGGTCCTTGAGATTGACCTCAGCCGGACTGCCGGCCCCTTCGATGACAACCACCTGGTACTGGCGACTGAGTTCTTCCAGAGCGTGCTTCACGATTGTGAT
The DNA here is from genome assembly GCA_013178045.1 of Bacillota bacterium. Lineage (NCBI taxonomy): Bacteria > Bacillati > Bacillota > Bacillota bacterium. The sequence goes on along the minus strand of JABLXP010000019.1, from coordinate 20,747 downwards.
CGCTTGGGGAAGGTATTCATGCCGGTAGTTCTGGGCACTCATATCTGCCACTGGCCGCCCGAGCACCACCACCTGAGCCACCTGATCAGCTTTGGGTTTGAGTAAGATGGGATTCATGAGGACGCTGGCAGGAACGCCGGCCGCTTCCGCCTGGACTCCCTGCGCCCGACCGATCTCTCCCCCTTCAGGGGTAACATACGAATTCAGAGCCATGTTTTGCGATTTAAACGGGGTGACCCGGTACCCGTCCTGTTTAAAAATTCGGCACAGGGCCGTACAGACAACGCTTTTACCTACATGGGATGAGGTCCCCTGGATCATAATCGCTCTGGCTGTCAAACGTTTCGACCTCCTTGTTCACCATTTTGCCGGGCGTCCAGGTGCTTGATCTCGAGCGGGATGCCAGCCACCACCAGATAGACTTCGTCTGCTGCGGCAGCCACCATCTGATTAGCTCGTCCCAACAGGTCGCGATACAGTCGGCCCAGTGGGTAGCCAGGCACGATCCCCAGCCCAACCTCGTTAGAAACCATAACCACTTGCGCTGAACTCTGTTTGGCCGCTTGGACTAATTCAGTCACCCGGCCCAGGACTGAATTTTCTATTTCTTCCAGGTTAAGGTCGGCGATCTGAGCAAGATCCGCCCGATCCAGTTCGGGGTAAGCATCCAGCAGGAGGTTAGTCAGCCACAAAGTCAGACAATCAATCAGAATCGCCTCTACCTCATCAGCCACCCGCTGGACGGCGCGAGCCACCTCCAGCGGTTCCTCCACCGTCACCCACTGCGCTGGCCGGCGCTGCTGGTGAATCTTCACCCGCGCGATCATTTCCTCGTCTCGAGGTACACAAGTAGCCAGATAAGCCACCCGGTTGCCCAGTCGGCCGATCAGTTCCTCTGCCCACCGGCTTTTCCCACTGCGGGCGCCGCCAGTCACAAAAATCAGCTTTCCTCTCACTGTCATTCCCCCCAACTATGTTCCCGCCGGACCCGCCGCACACCACCGAAGAAAATTATCCGCCAGCTGAGGATTACCGGCAAAATTAAGATGCAGGTATGAAGCCAACAGGTGGCCTTTCGCGTAACCTTCCACGCTCCGTTTTTCCCCGGTGGCGGTGTATAGTTGATACGCGGGTGACTGGTCATGATAATCTACCACCGAGTAATGAAACTCGTGGCCGCGAACCACCGTGCCAGGCTCCCCAATGACCGTCGACCGAAGCAGCCGGCCTTCCCGGTACCCCAGACCAGCCAGTCGCTCGGTCATGCGGCTTATGGCCGGCACCAGGCCTACCCCGGCATGGGTGTCTCCGTTCAGGTCGATGATCCGCTCGCACAAATACATTAGACCACCACATTCAGCATAAATCGGTTTTCCCATCGCCCAAAACCGCCGGATGCTCTCCATTAAGCGAACATTTCGTGTCAGTTCAACGATAAACATTTCTGGGAAACCACCACCGATATACAAACCATCAACCCCGGCCGGCAGCACCTCATCCTTTAAGGGACTGAACTCAACCAGGCGGGCCCCCAGAGTTTCCAGGGTCTCCAGGGCATCCTGGTAATAAAAATGGAAGGATTCATCTCTGGCCACCGCTAGCGAGACATTAAAGCACGGCGTTACTGGTAGTTCCTCACTCGGCCCTAAGTCAAGCGCGGGTGCTGCTTCCGCCAGGGCAACCAGTTGGTCCAGCGCGAGGTGTTCGCTTACCATTTGCCCTAAATGCTTGATATACGCGCGGTTATCCTCCCCGCGGCAGCCGCGCTCTACCGCGGGAATCAACCCGAGGTGTCGCTCAGCCAGGTTAAGCTCCTGATCCAACGGCACTGTCCCCAGGACCGGGAGCCCGACTTCCTCTTCAATGGCGGTCTTTAACCCCTGACAATGAGCTCGACTCCTTGTCTGGTTGATAATCACCCCGACCAGATCAATCGTGGGGTCAAAAGTGGCAAATCCGTGCACCAGGGCGGCCGCGCTGCGGGCCTGGCCGCTGCCATCAATAACCAGAATCACCGGGAGCCTGAGCAGTCGGGCCACATGAGCGGAACTGCCCACCCCGCGGGTCGCCTGGATACCATCAAAAAGACCCATTACCCCTTCGACAATGGCCAGGTCTGCTCCCTGGGCCCCCCGCACAAACTGCCGGGCCACCTGGTCTTCCCCCAGCAACCACACGTCCAGGTTCCGTGGCGCCCGACCGGTCGCCAGGGCATGATAGCCAGGATCAATGTAATCGGGACCAACTTTAAAGCCTTGCACGCGGTAACCCTGGTTCGCCAGGGCAGCCATGACTCCCGTGGCTAAGGTGGTTTTGCCGACCCCGCTGTGGGTGCCAGCGATGAGTAGGCGCGGGATCAGCATAAGCCGTCTTCCTCTCCGGCCAGAGCAATCAGGGCATTCACTATCGAGGCCGCGATATTGCTGCCACCCCGCGTGCCTATGAGGGTAATAAAGGGGATCTCCTGGCTGCATAAAATTTCCTTGGCCTCCGCCGCGCCAACGAAGCCCACCGGCGTCCCAATGATCAGGGCCGGTCTCTTTCCTGTTTCCCGAGACAGGCGCAGAACTTCGACCAGGGCGGTAGGCGCGTTGCCAATGACCACCACATTGCCCCACAACAGCTCCTGGTGGAGACGCATGGCCAGCATCGCCCGGGTTTGTCCCAGTTCCTGGGCCCTGCGCGTGACCTCTTTTTCCTGGATGAAGCACTCCACCCGGCCGCCCCAATCGCTTAAACGGCGCTGGTTGATCCCGGCTCTGACCATTTCCACGTCCGTAATCACCACCACCCCCTGGCGGATGGCTGCTACCCCGACGGTCAGCGCCTGGGGATGCCACACAACCGCTTCCGCCAGGCTCGGGTCACCGGTGGTATGGACCACCCTTTTAATCAGCGCCGCCTCGGCCTTCGACCAGCCCCGCTCCCCCAGCAGCTCATCAATGATCTGCATGCTGCGCTGTTCTATTTCCTGTGGATTGGTGTAAAAATGAGCCAACGCGTCCATCTAGATCACCTCCCAAATCCGGTCACAGGCCAGCGCGGCCAGGCGTGGATCCGGCCCCAGGTGCCTGGCGAAGATGATCTGGACGTGGGGCAGGGCTGCCTGCACCTGAGCGATTTCCTCGGGAATGTCTTGCGACATATGCACCCCGCGAAAAAGAAAGATCGGTACGACAATAATCCGTTCGGCCCCATCAGACGCTAATTGCGTTAGAACCGCAGGTAGATTTGGTTGCCCGTGGCCCAGGAAAGCCGGCACAACCAGCTCAAACCGGCTCATTTCTTTGATCATCACCGCCAGGTCCCGCAGGCCCTGGTTCGCCTCCTCGGCCCGGCTACCGTGACCGAGAACCACCACTGCAGTCTTCATCCTGTTCACTTCTCCTTAACCATTCTAAAACCGCCGGCACTGAATAGACCACGTGAGGGTAATTCAGGGCCGGTCGGTTGACAACAACAACAGGGAGCCCTAAATCTAGAGCCGCGCTTACTTTGCTCTCCACGCCACCCGCGTCGCCACTCTCCTTGGTCACGATGACGTCGGCCCCGTAAGCTTGAAAGATGGCCCGATTTAATTCCCGGCTAAACGGCCCCTGCATGGCGATAATATCTGAACCGGGAATGCCCAGTTCCGCGCAGGTCCGGATGGCTTCGGCATTGGGCAAAACACGCACAACCAGGCGTTTACCGGCGCGAGTACCGGTCATAAAGTCAGCCAGGTGCCGGGTACCGATCGTTAAAAAGATGGTGTCGCCCAACTGGCCGGCCAGTTCCACCGCCGCTGTCCACGAACACACTCGATAAATTAGTGGATGCGCCGGCAAACAAGACGACGGCCGCTCCAGGCGCAGGTAACCAATCCCCAGCTGGCGGCAGACCTCCACAGCTAAATGGGAAACCGCCGTCGCGAAGGGGTGACTGGCATCGACGACCAACCTGATCCCCCGTTCCTGAACCAATTCCGTCAATCCTTCAGGGGTCAAGCCCTCCGCCCTGACCTCCAGAAAGTCACCGGGGCCAATCAATTTTGCGCCATACTCAGTGGTCGTCGTGGCCAGCACCGCGTATCCCGCCTGGCTGAGACAGGTGGCCACCTCCCGTCCCTCAAGCGTCCCAGCGATGACCAGGATCATAGCGCGTAACCCCGGGGTGTAACCAGCCACTTCCCCAGCACCCGTGTCTGCGAATTACCGATAATAACCGTACAAAACATATCAATGGGCTCGGTGGTGAACTCAGCCAGATTAGTCAGGGTCACCTGACTTTCTCCCCGCTTGGCGTTTCGAACAATCCCTACCGGGGTGACGGGGGCACGGTGCCGCAACAGCACCTGCTGGACCTCATCAATCTGCCGTACCCGGGTTTTACTTTTGGGGTTATACAGCACCAGGACCAAGTCAGCCAGCGCCGCCAGTTCGACCTTTTTTATGATGCACTCCCACGGATTCAACCGGTCGCTCAAACTGAGGACGGCAAAGTCATTCATCAATGGAGCACCGAGGCAAGCAGCAGCGGCTTGCGCGGCTGTCAATCCCCCCACAATCTCTACTGGGATATCCGGGTCGGTCCCTAACAACTCCAGGACCAGGCCCGCCATGCCGTACACCCCCGGATCGCCACTACTGACCACAGCCACACTTTTCCCCGCCCGGGCCAGCGCGACCGCCTGCTGGCATCGTTCGACTTCCTGGGTCATGCCGGAAGCAATCAAGGTCTGCCGGACAATCAAGGGGGCGATGAGATCCAGATAAGGTCGGTAACCGATAATCACCTCCACCTCTTCCAGGACAGACCGGGCCTGATAGGTTAACTGGTCGAGATCCCCTGGTCCGATTCCCACCACCCAGATCTTACCTCGGCCAGGGCCACCGTCACCCGGGGGAAACGGGTTTTGGGCAGGATCAAGCGTGGGTTCCCCGTTCCCAGTAAACAGGCGGGTTCGCACACTCCATCAACTCCTATCTTGTCTTTCACCATTGGCGACCTGCTCAAGCCCGAGTCCTCTTCCCAGGCACGAGCAAGGTCATCGGGTTGATAAAATTCAATCGGTACCCCCAGCGCCGCAGCCGCCTCCAGGATACCAGCCTCGTCTGCTTTGAGGGCAATAGTCGCCAGTTTTCGCAACGACTGGCGGCTGCGGTTGGCCAACTTGAGCGCTGCCGTGACGGCTTCCAAGATCTCCGCCCGACTAACCCCCCGCCGACAACCGATGCCGGCGACAAGCGTCCGCGGTCGCACAAAAAGATACGCTCCTCGCGGCAAGGGCACATTCTGACTGGTGAGCAGGACCACTTCGTCAGCCGATTCCGGTTGGTACTGTGCCAGCGGAAAGACACGGTACCCGCCCGTCGCCCAGTTCGCCGGCTGGTCAGGCAGGGCAAGGTCAGTAAAAATTGGCAGTTCCTCTCCGTTCACCAGCGCGGCATTAACCGCGGGAAGCCAATCCAGCGGTTCCAGGGTAGCTCCCCACTCGCGCGCCAGCACATCAACCGCAATTTTTCCCCGCACTTCACTGGCCGTGGTCACTACTGGTACGGCGCCAAGCTCGGCCGCCACCCTTTCCGTAAGCCGGTTGCCACCCCCCCAGTGGCCGGCCACCAGACTGATGGCAAAGCGGGCCCCTTCATCAACCACAATTACCGGTGGGTCGGTGGTTTTATGCTGCAGTAAGGGCGCGATTACTCTGACCACAAGGCCGGTCGCCATGACGCAGATAAGCGCTTGATACTGGTGGTAGATCTCCCCGAGCAGTTGGGTCAAGTTAGAGGAATACAGGTTCACCTGGCGATCACCGGTCACGCTGGCATAGCGTTGGACAATTTTCATGGGTACATAGACATCCACCTCATCACCCAGAACCGCCAGTCTTTCCCGCAGCCGACAGCCAACCGACGTCCCCCTGCGGGTTAAGGTCACAATCGCGATCTTCATCATCAACCCCGGCTTCCGTGGCTGAAATCAGGGTGGTACAGCTTTGACCTGGTCCCCCGTTCTCTCAGGAAATCCCCCACCAAAATCAGCGCCGTCCGGGTGATGCCGGCCGTGGCCACCTTGCCAGCGATATCCGCCAGCGTGCCGCTGATTACTCGTTCCTCGGGCCAGGAAGCCTTCTCGATCACCATCACGGGGGTTTCCGCGGGATAGCCTTCAAGTAACTGGTTAACCACCTCCGCGATGTATTGCACACTTAGAAAGAGACACATACTGGCCCGGTGTCTGGCCAGTTCCCCTAATCTCTCCTTTTCGGGGACTGGTGTCTGTCCGTCCAGGCGGCTGATGATGACCGTTTGGCAAACCTCCGGCACTGTATACTCGCGCTTAATTGCCGCGGCAGCGGCCAGAAATGAACTCACCCCGGGGATAACCTGGTAGGGGATGCCGTGCGCGGCCAGTCGGGTCATTTGCTCCTGGATAGCTCCGTATAGACTGGGATCGCCGCTGTGCAAGCGGACGACGCGCTTGCCCGCGCGGACCGCCTCTACCATGACCGTCAGCGTCTCCTCCAGCGTCATTTTCTGGCTGTCGAAAAGTTCGACACCCGGTTGACAGTAGTCGAGGACAGCCGGGTTAACCAACGAGCCGGCATAAATCACGGTATCAGCGCTTTGCAAAGCGCGCCATCCTTTGAGCGTAATCAGTTCCGGATCGCCCGGCCCCGCTCCAACAAATGTGACTTCACCCATTTCACGTTCCTCCCAATTCTTCTAATTGCGGCGCGTAAGACCGGCATCAGAATCTCGCCGGACAATTACCAGCGACAGATAATCAACCTTGGCCGGATCAAGCATTACCAAATCGGTTTCTACCACTTCACCATCCAGCCCGCAGCGAGAAACCAGGAAGCCGGACCGCCCACATTCCTGCAGTGCCTCCCGCAGCTCGGCGAACTCACGCGAGACCTTCAGCACCACCAGGTTAGGAAATGCTTTGAGGTAATTGACCAGTTCCGTCCGTCCCCGCCAGTTTGGCAGCACCAGCACCGGTTCGTCACCTGTGGCCAGCGGGTAGTTCAATCGCGCCGCTGCCGCTACTAAAGACGGAATCCCTGGTATGGTCTGAACCAATGCGTCTGCATCCAGGCGACGCAAGGCGCGCACCACGTAAGCATAGGTGCTGTAAAGCGACGGGTCACCCAGAGTCAAGAAGGCTACATTTAACCCTTGCCATAGTCGTTCCTTGATGCTCCCGGCCGCTGTATCCCAGTAACTCTCCAAAACGGATTTTTCCCGGACCATGGGGAAGGTAAACTCCAGCACCTCCGCCGAGGCGGGTAGATACTGACGGGCAATCTGCAGGGCCAGACTGCCGGCTTCCGCCTTAGATCTGGGCACACAAACCACCTGCGTGCTCTCCAGGACCTTCACGGCTTTAATCGTCAGTAGTTCGGGATCACCCGGGCCAACCCCGATCCCGTAAAATATGCCTTTTGCCATAGCTATCTCCTTTGGTTGTTAGATATATTGTTCATAGCACCTATCACTCTCAGCCGTACTTGCGCAACGATGACCAGGAGAATGAGGACCATCTCGCGCCAGAGACGGCAAGGTCTTTAGGGAAGTGACCTGGTAAATGAACCAACCAGTTAATTCCGGGTGCCCGCGATAATCCAGACCGGGTTCAAAGCGCGGGCCAGATGGCTCTGCTGGACCTTTTCCCAGCGGGTGACCGCCACCGAAACGGCTTCCACTCCCGTAAAACCGCTTCGTTCAAGCTCTTCCACCGCCGTCACAGCTGTTTCCAGCGTCACTGCATTGATGACCAACCGCCCTGACGGCCGCAGTTTACTTCGGCTCACCTGGACAATTTCCCTCAGTTTACCGCCACTACCACCGATAATCACCGCATCGGCCGGTGGCAGTTCGGTCATGGCCTGGGGGGCTTCTCCCGCGACCAGGATGAGGTTTTGCGCCCCGAGTTGGTATTGGTTTTCCCGCAGCAAGTCAAGGGCAGCCGGCTGACGTTCGATCGCGTAAACCATCCCCTGCCACACCCAGCGGGCCGCCTCCAGACTGATTGAGCCAGTTCCAGCGCCCACGTCGTACACCACCGATTGGGGGGTTAGCTGGGCCTTCGCCAGAGTGATGGCCCGGATCTCTTGTTTCGTCATCGGAACCTCAGCGCGCTTGAATACCTCGTCTGGCAGTCCCAGGCTGTATTTAAACACCCCGGTTTGACCGGCCAACTCTTCGTCAGCATCTTCGGCTGGTAATAATATCAAAATGGTGCTAGGAAAATCCGCCTCACCTTCGGCCAAATCAAAAAGGGTTGTTTCCAGGATCAGTTCCTGATCGCCTCCCACGTCCTGAGCGACCACCACCCGCTGGTCAGCATAACCTTGCTTTTTTAAAAATCTGGCCACTGCCCGGGCGGTGTGCCGGTGATCGGTCAGGATCACCGCTTTTCTTCCCCGGTAACGCAGCAGACCTGTCAAGGGACGTCCGTGTACGCTCTCGAGAACCGCCCCCTGCCAGGGCTCCTTGAGACGCGCGAAGGCTACCTGAAACGGACTCAGACCAGCGATGACTTCCAGTTGTTCAGAAGCAAAATGCCGGCGCAGAAAAGCCAGCAAGCTGTAAAACCCGGGATCACCCGAGACCAGCACGGCGATCTGCCGTCCGTCAGCCAGTTGCTCGTGTAAATACGGGATGAGACCCGCCACCTCGCCGGTAATGAGTCGTTTTTCCCCTGGGTGATCGGCAAACAGTTTCAGGGCACGGGAACCACCCAGGAGGATATCTGCCTGGTAAACTTTTTCCAGGGCTGCTGGTGGTATGTATTTTAACGAACCCGGTCCGATGCCGATAATCCATAGTTTATTCGCCAATTCTTCTGCCTCCCAATCACTACCGCCTGCTCGTCACAACCGATAATTTGTCCCGCCGAATTTAAAAAGACAGTCCCCACCTCTAATTGTTCATAACAGTAGCTGCGGGCCCGTTGGCTGGCCAGAGCCGCCAGTTCATCGAAGACCCCCAGCAACCCGGCCTGCTCCACTACAGGTAATGTCCCCTCCAGTGTTGCACTCGTCAAAATTTGCTGGATTCCCTGGACGGACAAGCCACGCCGGGCACAGTGAGCGGCTAAAATCTCCAACCGCGCATCAGCAACCCGGTTGTGGGTATGGAAAATGCCCCCCGCCACTTTAATTAACTTGCCGATATGTCCCCAGAGGATTACCTGTTTTACCCCCAGACGAACGCATTCCTGCAGCAGATAACCGACAAAATTACTGCACTCCACCACGGCCTCGACTGGCACACCGCCGACACGGGTCGCCCAGTTAAATCCCTGGCGGCCGGGAGTAAGCACAATTGTCTCATGGCCATGCGCCAGGGCAACCGTGATTCCGCTGACCAGCGATGTCTTAAAGGCTTCCTCGGACATTGGCTCGACGATGCCGGTGGTCCCTAAAATGGAAATACCGCCGACTATGCCCAGTCGGGAATTAAGGGTCCGTCTAGCGACCACTTCACCTTCCGGCACAAAGATGGTTACTTTCACTCCCTGGTCGGCCGGAATGGCGCCCGCTACTTCTCGCCGGATCATTTCCCTGGGTACCGGGTTGATCGCTGCCTCCCCGACCGGGATTGGCAGACCGGGTTTGGTCACCCGTCCTACCCCTGGACCACCGTCTAGATCAATCCCCTTCTCCTGGGGCGACACTCTTGCCCAGATCGCCAGTCCGCTGGTGACATCAGGGTCATCACCCCCGTCCTTGACCACAGCACAGGCCGCCCCGGTATCATCCCGCTGCGCCTGACTGATGGGGAGGGACAGCGGTTGTCCACCGGGAAGGGTGATCGTCACGCTTCCCGGCACCCGGCCGCTATACCAGTAAATCGCTGCTCCCTTGGCCGCGGCAGCAGCACAGGCCCCGGTCGTCACCCCGCGTCGCCAGAGACGTCCATCGTGCACCCGAAAACCGATCAGATCCGACACCGCCAACTCCTCCTTACTGCGTCCTGGCGGCTTTATCCAGTCCGGCACAGTCAACTTTCAGAAAGCGGATCAATTCAGGCAGATCCCGGGGTAAATATTTAAGCCTGGTTAGCAAGCCCTGCTGCAACAGAGCCTGATAAATCAGTCCGACCGTCGGTATACCCAGACCTAACTCCTCGAATAACTCCAGTCGACTGGCGAGTTCCGCATAGTCTCCCTCCCAGGTTTTTTTTCCCTTATCTAGAACAATAAAGTGGTCGGCCCAACACCAGGCCAAGTCCAGGTCGTGGGTCGTCATCACCAGGGTCGTCCCGTTTTCCCGCAAGCGTTCAAGCTCCTCCAAGAGGTCAGCCACGCCGGCCCTGTCCAGGCCAGCCGTCGGCTCATCCAAAAGAATTACCCTCGGCCGCATGGCCAGTACCCCGGCAATAGCCACTCTTTGTTTTTCCCCGTGGCTCAAACAGTGGATCGGCCGGTGGATATGGGAGGAAGCCCCCACCACCTGCAAGGCCCACTCAACCCGCTCCCGCACTTCATCTGCCCGCAACCCGAGATTGGTTGGGCCGTAAGCCACATCCTGGTAAACAACCGGACAAAATAGCTGAACATCGGGCTGCTGCATAACCAGCCCCACCTGGGAGCGCAGCCGCGTTAATCCCTGACGGGAATAGTCTATGGGTTGTCCTTCCACCAGAATATAACCCTGCTGGGGTCGATAGATCCCGCTGAGGGCCAAAAGCAGGGTGGATTTTCCCGCGCCGTTAGGGCCAAGAACGACCGTCCGCTCACCCTTAGGGATGGTGCAGGTGATCCCGTACAATCCCGTTGTCTGTCTCGGATAGAGATAATGTAAATTATGGATGCTCAAAACGCTTGCCTTCTCGCTCATAATCAGTCCTCTATCCATATATTGGTATACTTTTGTAATGTCTGCTTGCTCATAAGCCCGCTTCGCTGGCTGGCTACCAACCTACGTCAGGCTCAGTCGAGCAAACCCATTAAGCACACACTCACCACGGTTATTACCCAGTAGCCAACCATCCTCGGCCAGGGAAGCGGCTGCCATAAAGGCATAGCTGGCATCTCGCCGGCCGGGCCACGAGCCTGCATTGCCACTGTCAGCTCATGAGAGCGCTGCAGGCTGTGCGTAAAAACAGCGGCCACCAGTAAAGCCACCGACTGGAACGAGCGCTTCCAGCCAAAATAACCAAGGCGTAACAACTGGGCGCGGACAATCTGCTCCGCTACACCGGTAAGCAGATATATTCCCCGGTAAATGAGGTACATCAGGTCACCCAAAATTGCCGGCAACCGAATGGCTCGCCAGGCCGAGGTCAATTCTACGATTGGGGTGGTCAAGCTCAGGAAGTACATGATCGCCACCATGGCCATCGACCGCGACGCTAGTAATTCCGCTTGCCACAGGCTGTGGTAGGAAATGCCCCACGTGGCGCTTCCCACTCGCCAGCAACACAGACTGGGAAGTGCTGGCTGATAGGTAACCATCACCGTGATTACCCCGACCAACAGAAATAGCGCCGGGATCAATAACAGATAGCCATAATCTTTCGCGCGGACTCGTCCCTTGCTGATTGTAACCAGGGCAAATCCACCAAAAATCAGCCAGTTTATCTCCGGTCGGGGACATAAAAAACTCACGATCAACCCGGTCAGAGCGACATGCAATTTTTCAGCCGGATGCCAAGCCCGCAACGGGCTTTCCCAGGCGTATCGGTCGATCAACACTTGCTCTCATCCTTACTGGTTTTTCGTTTACTGCCCAGGTAATAACCAAGGACCCCGGCGCCCAGAGCCGCCTGAAGCGCAAAGAGCAGGCTCTCGATTTCGGCGCTGGGCGGTTCAAAGAAGGGGCGAAACCACGGCTCATAGTCAGGGGCGATTTTAGCCACAATACCCTCGGCTTGTTCGTCAGCCCCGATAAAAATTTCGTCCTGGGCAGAACTATTGACCAACCAGAAGGGAATGAGGCAAACAAATATAATCGCGCCGATAATCATTAATTGCTGAGTTCGGGTGAGCATTCACTTCACCTCCCGTGAACGCAACGCCTGCAATGCCTGCAATTCTTCGTAGCTGTAGTTTAGTAAAACATTAAAGACCAGGACAGTGACCAGCCCTTCAACCACAGCCAGCGGGATCTGGGTCAGGGCGAAAACAGAAGCGAATTTAATCAGGGACACCATAAACCCACCAGCCGGATCGGGAAAAGCTAAGGCTAATTGGACAGAGGTCACCACATAGGTCATAAGATCACCAAGACAAGCGGAGAGGAAAACGCCAACGGGAGTAGACAGACCCAAACGTTTACTTAATCGATAAATCGCCCACGCCACCAATGGTCCGGCGATAGCCATGGAAAAAGTATTGGCTCCCAGTGTGGTTAATCCGCCATGGGCCAGGAGCAGCGCCTGAAAAAGCAGAACAATCAGGCCTAGCACCGAAACAACTGAAGGACCGAACAGAATCGCCCCAAGGCCGGTCCCCGTGGCATGGGAGCAGCTACCGGTTACCGATGGCAGCTTAAGCGCCGACAGGACAAAAGCAAACGCGCCGACTACACCCAACACCATCTTGGTCTCGGGTTTTTCTTTAATTACCTGCTTTAGTTTTACCACACCATAGGCCACAAAAGGGGCAGAAGCCACCGTCCAGGCGGCCGCGTGTTCCACCGGCAAAAAACCTTCCATGATGTGCATAATCGAGTTCCCTCCCATTCATCTTCGCGTTAAAATAGTTAACGAGTAACGTAAATCCCCAACCCAAAAGGGCTGGGGATTCAATTTACCTGGCAATTGAGGTCATTAGCCGGCATGCGGCACCGCAACCACCCCCCCATACACCGTGGGCAAGTTTGGTTATCAGAAACAGGCAGGTCTCCTGGCTTCGGTTCCTCGCTGGCCTTGGTCTTCCCAGGTGATTGTCCCAGTGACTATCGTCAAGGCAGCTCCCCGTTACAGTGGCGTGACCGCATCGGATTTACACCGATTTCCCTTTTCATCCCGCGGAAAAGCGCAGAACACCTGTTTCCTTATCAAATATTGAGTTAAACGTCTTCGTTCAGGTTTTATTTTTAAGATTCAATCCCAACTCGGGCTGGTATTCCCTGCGTATAATAATGTTTAACTTCTTTCATTTCCGTAATCAGGTCCGCCAGTTCCGCGATTTCTGGCGGCACATTCCGACCCGTCAGAATTAATTCAACATGCTCCGGTTTGTTACGAATCAAATCACAGACCTCTTCTACCGTCAGTAATTTGTTCTGCAAAACACCCATAATCTCGTCCAGGATGAGAATATCGCACTCACCTTTAGCCAATAACTCCTTGGCAAAAGCGAAGCCCGTCTCGATCTCCTGTTTGAGTTCCCTTTTTTCCTCATCCGTAAGAGTCCAGAAAAAACCGCGGTTTTTCTCGAAGCGAAAAATCTGAAAATCAGGCTCAATCCGTTTTACAGTATAAAGTTCACCAGAACTCGCCCCTTTTAAAAATTGAATCATACACACCTTTAATCCCCGACCAATGGCGCGAAAAGCCTGCCCCAGCGCCGCCGTCGTCTTACCCTTTCCGTCACCGGTATAGACCTGCACCAGTCCCTTTTTAAGCTTCGGGCTCAACACGCCCATCTCCTCTCCATAATTGCCATATTTTGTCTCTTAATATTATATTACTACATCTATCGTGTTTATACCAGCCAGATTTTATAATTCGGGATAAAACATTATAAAACATTCGCGTACAATTACTGCAAATACTTTAATTTACGAATTTATGGTCTGATAAATCCAGGGTCGCCGCCAGAATTCCCTCCACTACCCCGTATGGGTCAAGCTCTCTGGCCACAATTTTATCCACCAGTTTTTCCAACCGGCCGTCTTTTTCTACCTGAGCGTTAATGTACTGGGTCAGCTTCTTCTTGACCATTCCCAGGATCTCTTCCCTCACCCGGTTACGCCGCCGCGTTTCTAAAACACCACTGGATTGCAAATACTCCCAGTGGGCTTCAATCTCCTCCATCAACCGTCCAATCCCCTCGCCGGACGTCGCCACGGTCGGAATAACAGAAATCTTTCGGCCGTCCTTATTCGGATTAAGTTCCAACATCATCTCAAGTTCTCTGATGGTCCGGGATGCCCCATCTCGGTCAGCCTTATTGACAACAAAAATATCACCTATTTCTAGGATGCCGGCCTTAATCGCTTGAATATCATCACCCAGACCCGGCACCATTACCACAATCGTTGTATCGGCAACCTTGACAATGTCGACCTCCAATTGACCGACACCAACCGTTTCAATCACGATATAATCCATCTTAAACGCGTCCAACACTTTAACCACATCAAAAACGGCGCGAGACAAACCACCCAAGCTGCCCCGGGTTCCCATGCTGCGGATAAATACCCCCGGATCCGTACTGGAATCAACCATGCGAATGCGGTCCCCTAAAATCGCCCCGCCCGTGAAAGGGCTTGTTGGGTCAACGGCAATTACGCCAACCTTCTTGTTCTGCTTGCGCCACTCTTTGATCAAACGATCCGTCAAACTGCTCTTTCCCGCGCCTGGTGGTCCGGTGAGCCCGATTAAGTGCGCCCGGCCGGTGTGGGGAAACAACTCCTGCAGCGCCCGGCCGGCTTCGGGGCTCTCGTTTTCGATCATCGTAATTAACTTAGCCGCAGCCCGGGATGAGCCAGCCAGTAATTGTTTCACCAGTTCCATCGAAAATACCTCTCTTTCTGTTATGATATTTTTAATGATTTCACATGAAACTTTGACCGAAACTTGGTGATTGACCTGATTTGTATAGAAAAAACCTGGTCAAACGATGAGGAATTGTCTCGCTTCACCGCCAACCAGGTCTTACTTACTTTCGCTTCAGGCGATACCCTCAGCCATAAGTAAAATGGCGAAAAAGTCTTCACTTCTCGTTCGCTTACTGGTAGCTAAAGTTGCGGATCTTCCCACGGTCTATTCTCCCGATAGGCCCGATAGTGGTCAGCGATAATCCGCACCGCCGTGATTAAGGCCTTCCTGGCGCTTCCGTGGTACCGTCGTTCCAGTTTCTGAACAATCAGGTCTACATCCGTCGCGAGATTATGTCCCCGGAGCAGTGTTGCCACAAAGTTTCTACCCAAATCAGTCGCTAGGGTACAATCAGCGTCAAGGATCACTGATGTGGCTGGATCTATTTCCATCCCAACAGCCACAACTTTGTAAAGGTTATAGGCAGTGATTGTTGAAGGTAGTTTGGCGTACCCAGTAAAGAACAAAGTCGGCCTACTGGTATTTGGCAAACACTTACACCTCCTCGTGCCTTTCATTAAAATGATATTCGACATCCCGTGCCCAATTCCTTCTTCTTCTAACTTGACAATAAATTTATTTTACCCTATACTGAAGAAAAAAATATGCTGGGAAAAGCGATGCGCGGAAAGAGTAAGAACCACGCCGGCTGGTACAGCGAACTGGGTATGGTGTGAGCCAGGACCACCAGGGTTTCTGAAAATCGTCCGCAAGCTGCAGGCTGAAATTCCAGTAAGCCCCGCCGGGTCTCCCCAGGGAGAAAAGAGTACCCGTTAACGTACTGAGGTATCGAGCTAGCACTCCGTACCTGTGGAGATTATTGTCGTGAGGCAATAACAAACTAGGGTGGTAACGCGAATGGCCCCTCGCCCCTAGACATGGTGTCTAGGTGCGAGGGGTTTAGTTTTTAACATCGGGAGGCGGTGTGAACATGAATCTATCTTCTAAACTAGCCAATAATCAGGAAAAAAATCTGCGCCGGCTCAAAAGAGTAGGTCTAGCAGAGATCGTATTGGCCCGTGAAACTCTGCGGCCCATCATCCACGAAACACCCCTCATTCACTCGCGGACATTCAGCGAACTGTCTGGTAACGACGTCTACCTGAAAATGGAGAATCTGCAAAAGACTGGCGCCTTCAAAATCAGAGGCGCAGCCAACAAGGTGTTTAATCTTTCCCCCGAAGAAGCAGCCCGCGGGGTCATCGCTGCTTCCGCGGGCAACCACGCTCAGGGTGTAGCCTGGGCCGCCACCGTCCGAGGCATTCCGGCCACTATTGTTATGCCTAAAGGAGCGCCAACAGCTAAGATCATGGCGACGCGGGGTTACGGCGGGGAAGTTATCCTCCACGGCCAGACCTATGACGAAGCGTACCAGTATGCACGATTATTGCAGCAGGAACGTGGTCAGACTTTTGTGCATGCTTTTGATGACCCGCAGGTCATTGCCGGTCAGGGAACAATCGCTCTGGAAATCATCGATCAGCTGCCGGATGTGGAGGCCATGCTTGTTCCCATCGGCGGCGGCGGACTGGTGGCTGGCATGGCGATTGCAGCCAAGGAACTCAATCCGAAGATCCGGGTGATCGGGGTTCAGTCAGCCGGTGCGCCGAGTATGTATTTATCCCGACAAAAAAACTCCCGTCAACAGCTCCAAACAGTAAAAACCATCGCTGATGGCATCGCCGTCAAAGAGCCCGGACAGCTCACCTTTAAATATGTACAAAAGTACGTCGATGATATTGTACTGGTAGAAGAAGCCGATATCGCCGACAGCATCATAACGCTGTTAGAACGGGGTAAAGTCATGGCCGAAGGGGCGGGAGTAGTTGGGCTGGCCGCCCTCCTGGCCGAGCGTGTCTATATCCGAGGGGCCAAAGTCGCCGTAGTGCTCAGCGGGGGGAATATGGACCCGGTTCGCCTTTCGCAGATTATAACTGGCGCGTATATTTAACAATGACGAGAGGAAGAACCAAGGCCCCGGCCGTTTTGCAGGGCCCTGGTTTTACTTCCGTTTACATTGGCGGTCGCTGGAGGGCCCGGGCAACATTAACCATCCCTGCCCCTTGTTGTTCCTTACTCAAACCCCGCATCCAAACAGCAGTCCGTTTCAAGTGCGGAACAATTTGGGAAGTTCGAATGTTACCGTATTTGGCCATCAGGCGAGCAACAGCACCAGTGACATGCGGCGCCGCCATTGAGGTGCCGCTTAGCTCCTTATATCCGCCATTCAAATAAGTTGAACGGATGTTGACACCTGGAGCCGCGATTCCCACTTCTTTGCCCCAACTGCTGAAATCCGCTAACGTTCCCTGCTGTGTCAAGGCCGATACCGCCAGAACTTCGGAATATTTACCCGGGTAAGTCACTGAATTCCGTTCTTTTTCATTCCCGGCAGCTGCAACCATGATCAGCCCTCGCCGCGCAGCAGTCTGGAAAGCTTGGCGAAAAACTGCGTTTTCTTCCTGGCTCCCAAAACTCATGTTGACTATCTTTATGTCATTATCAATACACCACTGTATTCCCTCAACCACATCGGACAAATTGCCCTGTCCCCTGGAGTCAAAAGCTTTTACGGCATAAAGGTCTACCTCGGGAGCGACACCGACTACCCCAATCTCGTTATTAAGGGCGCCGATAATGCCAGCCACGTGGGTCCCGTGTCCGTTATCGTCATTATAACTGGCACCATTATTGATCACGTTGATTCCGCCCTTAATATTGTCCTTGAGATCAGGGTGGTTGAGTGCGATGCCGGTATCGATTACCGCCACTTTAACACGTTTTCCGGTCGACTGATATGGCCAGGCCTGGATTTGTTGAATATTCCACCCTACTTGCTGGGCCGGCTGCGCGGCTGGTGTTTTGCGACGTATTGGACGAACGGGCCACAGAAACGGAAAGGGAAATGGGGAGCTTATTGATTTGTTAACTTCCTCTTCAGCCGGCTCCATAATGCAAATCGTCAACTTAATATCGTCATGGATGTCCAACACTTCTGGACGACTGGCCAGGGAAACGTGGGATTCTTCCTCTGTAAACTCACACAAAACAGCGTTGATTAACGGTAATGACTTGATTATCTTACCGCCATGTTCCGCAACCATGGCCTTACAGGACTCTAGTGATTGACCTGGCTTGAGTGCCACAATTTTTCTGATTATTGGTGTCCGCGATGGTGGCTTGGGTACGCGAATTTTTTGCGTAAGTAGTCCTAAAAGTAAGGTGGTAGCAAGTGTTTCCATTAAATATCCCTCCTTTCCAGAATAGTATTATGTTGCATTCTAGCTTATGCACCAGTCATCAGAGATGTCACCATATTTGACCAAAATCCATTGTTTTAAAAAAATTTGCCACTCAAAATAAAGTGGATTTTCCCAACAATTACCAACTAATATACGTACAAAACCTGTAACTAAGAAAGACATTTTAAAATATGATGTATTGTGTAAAAGTTGAGTGATGAAAGGTGGAAACCATGAGTAACATGAATAGTTCCATGAATTTAGAAGCTTTAATTAATCAGGCGAAAAATCTGGTGAGTGACCCAAAGGCCTTTGAAGCGATGTTGGACGCAGCTGGAATTAGCGCTGAACAAAAAAAAGCCATTATGACCTCCCTGAGCAGCATCAATTCAGAAGGTTCACTTAACCCTGCCGGCTTGCAGGCCATCTGGCAAATAGTGCAGGACATTGTAAAAAACCCCAACGCTAACCTGCAGGGGCTGGCACCTTTCCTCCATATGTTAAGTCAGCAAACACCCAATGAAAACACCCAAAAAAACCTGGAAATGTTACTCAGGCAACTCGGAAACCGCCGGTAATTAGATTCCTCGGCCTAGTGAGGTGATGGCGATGCCCAGTGTGCGGAAAATCCGGTCGGAACTGCGTGACCTGGAAAGAGAACTTACCAAATACAACCGGCGTGTCCTGGTTTTAGAACAAAGGAAACAGCAACTTACCAATCAACTTCAACAGGGAAATTTGAAACCCTCAGATCTTTCCTATGAACAAGAAGGGGGGCGAAACGAGGCAATGTCAACAGATGAGCAAAACCAACACGACGCCAACCGCCTACCTGTGATGAAAACTAATCAAGCTGGTGTTACTACTGTTAAGCAGCACCTCGAGTATACTTTGAAAATGCTTCGTCAGTGGTCCCTCGGCATCAGTCAAATCATGTTAAAAACCGCAGCCGGTCTTGATTCTCTCACGGCCGCGTTAAGTGTCTTAGAAGTAGCAGGCGAACAGATCCAAAAACAGTTGGAAGAAGCGACTGCTCAAATAAAGATGCAACTGGCAAACCCTGTCATGCCGCTTTCATCTGAATCTGAGACCACTCTACTGAATCAAGCACAATCCAGTGTCAACTCCCAAGATCTCTTTAGCGGAAAACAGATGGAAATGATGCTTGAAATTCTCAAATCACCATTCTTCGCCAAAATGCTCAGCCAGCTACAGACCAGCGGGACACAGCAACAGCAGTCACAAGTCCAATTTTAATCAACCAGCAGCCTACGAATACAAATACAGAGAGGCTCTTGCCCCATTCTACAGGCAAGAGCCTCTTTGTCTTATTGGTATTGGTGTTTTACTCTTTTTCGCACTTTCGTCTCTTACAGATGGATGTTTCTAATTCTCACTGTTTTTGGGTGAACTATCTTCGTCTTTTTGGCTGAACAATTTGTTAAATATACGTTTTGATTTGGGATCAGTATATCTTCCCACTAAATACGCCCCCAACAAAGCACAGATTAGCGCAGAATTTATATTCTGGCCAAGCATCCAACCAGCCAGGGCACCAATCAAGACCCCCACTACTCTCCATTTAACCATAACCAATCACCTTCCTTCCATCAGTAGTTAAAGCAGCATCAACCTGATCCCCACAAAAATCAAGGCAATAGCCAGCATTTGAGCAATTAATCGACCATCAACCCGCTGTGAGACCCTGGCTCCGAGCTGCCCGCCTGTGATCGCTCCAAGGGCCAGCCACAGGGCTCGACTAAGATCAACATGACCGAGTAAGAAGTGCGTAACAAAACCAATCAGGGTAGAAATGGTCAAAATAAAAAAGGAAGTAGCTGTAGCCACGTGGGGGGGGAAGTTTAGTATCAGAATCATTAAGGGAACGTGAATAATTCCCCCCCCAATTCCAAAAACACTGGACAGGAAACCAACCGCGAAGCTAATCACAATCCCCAAGGCTTCGTTAAAGGAATAGGCAACCACCTCTCCGCTGTTCTGGGTAAATATTCTGATCTTCTCAAACTTTCCCGGTACTAGTTCAATCGCGGTTTTTGCTTGATTTTGGCTATCCTGTTTTGTCCTCTGTTTTATTGAGCGGAAAAAAAGTGAGCCCGCCAGAACAATCAGCAGTAAACCGAAAAGGATACTGAACAACTGGCTGGTAAAATATACGGTAATATACGAGCCCACAATTGCTCCCGGTACAGTCGCCAGAGCGAACTTAATTCCCGTTTCTAAATCAACCCGTTTCTGTTGAATAAAGGCCACTGTTCCAGATACCGCGTTTAAAAAAACCATGGTCAGCGATGTGCCAATGGCCAGTTGGGGAGACATCCCGCAGACTAGTAGCAGGTAAGGAATAACCAAGAACCCTCCCCCCGCTCCAACAATCGTGCCAAAGAACCCCACCACAATCCCAACAAACACCAGTGCCAATGGTTCAGTCAATAATTATATCTTCCTTTCGCTTATTGTTGATGATTGTATTTTACTACAAAATTGCTAATAAGCCAATCAATCAGCTCAACCAGCAAAAACTTATCTACAACAGGGATTTAAGCATAGTTCCCCAGACGACCAGAAAATCGTGTAGAAATAAGTAGGATTATTATATGAGCCTTTTGCAATTTTCCAACACTTGATTTACTAAGGATTTTAGGGCCATAAAAAAGGACTTCACCCCAATTTGGAGAAGTTTTCAAGTAACCAAACCGAAAACCCCATAAAGGAGTGAAGTCAC
>JABLXP010000018.1 GCA_013178045.1 Bacillota bacterium | reverse complement strand
TCGTGGCCGACAAGAATGGGGCTACATCCATCCCTGGCGTTTTTGCTGGCGGCGACATCGTTACGGGGGCGGCCACCGTGATCCTGGCGATGGGGGCTGGAAAAGTGGCGGCGCGGTCGATTCACCAATATTTAATGGGAGATAACCAACAGTCCTAAGGTAAACGCATGCGGAAGCTTCTAAAAAGGATATTTTATGCAAAAAACTAAACCTTAAAAGCGCACAGCTTCTGGATTTGTGCCATGATGGAAAAAGCAATCGATGTGCCAAATTGTGTCAAAAATATACACTTTGTGTATATTGGTTACACCGTTAAAAGAGAATATGGAAAAATAAGTTGATAATTACATCAAATGACAATATGATATTAACTTCAGGATATAGTAATGTTACAATTAGAAATAAAGGTATCTAGGAGGGACAAGTTATGGCTGAGTACAAAAACCTGCTGGTGGCCAAAGAAGGCCCAATCGCGATTCTTACCTTGAATCGCCCAGAAAGATTTAATGTTTTTGGCATTGAAGTATGGAAAGAAATGGAAATGGCGGCGCGAGAGATCGAGGAGATGGATGACGTAAGGGTGGTAGTCATTAATGCGGCTGGTCAGCATTTTGCCGCGGGCATTGACCTCAAGGAACTCAGTACAGTCAGCCCTGAATTTGCCCAGAAGCATCTGGGCTGGCTGCAATCGGTATATAATAAGTGGGAAGATTTCCCGCTACCGGTGATCGCGGCTATTCAGGGGAAGTGCATCGGGTCAGGGACAGAATTGATTTTAGCCTGTGACATTAGAGTGGCCGCCAGGAATGCCCGCATCTCCCTCCCCGAAGTCAGGTTTGGTCTCTCCCCGGACATGGGAGGGACGACCAGACTTCCTCGACTGGTCGGCCCCGGGCAAGCGAAAAGACTTATTCTTGCCTGTGATGAAGTTGATGCCGAAGAAGCCAGGGTCATTGGCCTGGTGGAGTTGGTGGTGGAGGATGACCAGCTCATGGAACAGACCATGCGATTGGCCAAACGTATCGCCGCCATGCCTCCTGTGGCAGTGCGGCTGGCCAAAAAGGGCATTAATCTGGCGATGGAGAGCAGCCGAATGGCTGGACTGTACTATGAACAGGTTCAAGCCACTTTCTGCAATGGAACCGTGGATCAGAAAGAGGCCATCAATTCCTGGTTCGAAAAGAGGCAGCCGGTGTTCAAAGGCCGCTAATTTGACAGGGGGAAAACCCGTGCGACATGACCTGAGAAAATTGGTTCCCCCAATATACTTGAGTTTCCGACCCGATGATCCCGTTGAAAGTGTTCATGCCACGCTGGTCAAGAATCGACGTGACGCCGGGATAGTGCTCGACCAGGCGGGATGTTTTCTCGGCATTGTGACGAAAGACGATTTCTATGCCGCCTTTGGCCAAAAAAATCTCCTGGTAAAAGATATTATGCAGAGCGATTGGGCCAGGGTGCGAGTAGATTTGCTTGTGGAAGAGGTAATCCGGCTACCGCAATCCTGGATCGTGATCTCTGAGGGTGAAACAATTCTGGGGGTGATTAATAAGGCCACCTTATTAGAATTTGCCCTGAGCAATATTGAAGCCAATGGGGAATTCCTGAGTGCGCTTTTCGAAGCGGCCCAAAGCGGCATTGTGGCCGTCAATCAACATGGTCTGATCACCCACATGAACCGGAGCGCTGAAGAGATTAGAGGAGTATCCCGCGAATACGCGGTGGGTAGTATTGTGACGGAAGTCTTTCCAGAGACGACGTTAATGCGGGTGATCGAAACGGGGATTCCCGAATACGGGGTAAAGACCAATATTACGGGCAAAACGATCGTGACGAATCGTAGCCCGATCTACCGGGACGGAAAAATCATTGGCGGGGTAGCAATTTTTCAGAGTTTATCGGAACTTGATTCCCTCCACAGTGAATTGAACACCGTGAAACAATTGTATCGAGAACTGGAAACCATTCTTGATGTCACCTATGATGGGATCGTCGTCACCGATGGCCACGGGGTGATCCTCCGGGTAAACTCTGCCCTGGAGAAATTGCTGGAGCGGGACGCGAGTCAGTTGGTCGGCCGGCGCGTGGAAGATTTACTTAATACCGGGTTGTTTGACGTTTCGGCCACCTTGAGGACATTGCAGGAAAAACGAACGGTATCTCTGGCCCAAACTCTGGTCAATAATAGACAAACTGTCTCCACAAGTGTACCTGTTTTTGATGAAAAGGGAGATATTGTTCGGGTAGTCACGAATATTCGGGACATGACGGAATTGAGTCGGGTGCAAGAGGAGGTCGAACGGATTAAAGCAATTTCCCAAAAATATGAAATGGAACTTGCCCAATTGCGTAATATCCAGCGGAATGATGATGTCGTAATTGTTAGCCCTGAGATGAAGAAACAAATTCACCTGGCAGCCATGGTGGCGAAATCGGAGGCCACTATCCTGATCACCGGCGAATCAGGGGTGGGTAAGGAAGTGGTGGCCAAACTGATCCACCAGAACAGCTTGCGTAAAGAAGGGCCATTTGTCGCGATTAACTGCGGGGCAATCCCAGAGCTGCTATTGGAATCCGAGTTATTTGGTTATGAAAAAGGGGCCTTCACCGGGGCCAATGCTGGGGGGAAAATAGGTCTGTTTGAACTGGCCAATGGTGGTACGTTGTTACTGGATGAGGTATGCGAACTCCCTTTAAACCTGCAGGTAAAGCTCTTACGTGCCCTCCAGGAACGGCAAATCTACCGGGTCGGAGGAAACCAGCCGATTAAACTGAATGTCCGGATCATCGCTACCTCGAATCGGGACTTATTTGCCCTGGTCAGGGACAAGAAGTTTCGAGCTGACTTATACTATCGGATCAATGTGATTCCTATCCGCATACCCGCCCTGAGAGAGCGCAAGGAGGACATTGTTCCCCTGGCCATGTTTTTCCTGAAAAAGTACAACCAGCAGTATGGTTTAAGAAAACGGTTTTCTTCTGAATTACTCCAATGGTTTGTCAATTACCGCTGGCCAGGTAATGTTCGCGAACTGCAAAATTTTGTCGAGCGACTGGTGTTGACCAATGAGGACGATGTGCTCGGGTTGGAACCCAGAGAAGTAAGTGCCAATACAGCAGATATGCCGATCAAGGTGTGTGCCCTGATCCCTTTGCGGCAGGGATGTGAACTGGTAGAAAGGCAGTTACTGTCAATGGCGCTCGCGCGAGGGAAAAGCCTTCGGGCTGCCGCCAGGCTTCTTGGGGTGGATCATTCCACAGTCGTTAAAAAGATTAAGTCTTACCGACTAACGGAGGGGAAGTAGAACCGGTGAAAATAGTCACCGGGTGGTGGAGAAAGTCACCACTAACGGGGACTGCCCGAGAATACGAGAATATCTGGCTCAATGGAACCTAAGTGAGCAATAATCGTCCTGCCGACCACAGTGGGGGTGGTGATAATCAAAACCACTTCCCCTTTTTTATTACAAAGAACCCAGAGAATCCTTTATATTGACAGAATAATCAAAATAACGCGTCAAAAACAGGGGACTTGTAAACTGGCACGGGGTTTGCATTGAATTAATTAAATCTAGCAAAGTAATAATCTCCGCTTGGCAGTTGGTGCACAAAATTAATGCCGTACTGGTAAGGGGGGTAATGGTTCCAATGTCAGTTGATCGAGTAAGAAGTATGTGGGAACGCCTAAGAAGAAACAAGGATGACTTTGAGGTTATCGGTGTAAGTAAGACGATTAAAGCATCGTGGGAGAGAAGCGAACATTACCGAGTGAGTCCGTACCTGAAGAAAGCGCCGGTTATTTTAACTCATGATGAATTGATGGAAAGAAAAAGAAAAAACGAAGAGCTAATTACCTGTAGTTTAATCACCATGAGGAGACTGTTTGAATTTGTGGCGGGTTCTGGGTTCGTGGTCGCCCTTACCGACAATGAAGGTTACATACTTGAGCTGATTGGTGATGAAGAGGCGCTCCAATTTGCCGAGGCTGGCAATTTTGTTCCGGGAGCCAACTGGTCGGAAAATGTTATGGGGACCAATGCCATTGGCATGGCTCTAGTGGAAAAGCGGCCGGTCCAGGTCCATGGTTATGAGCATTATTGCTTGTGTGCCTATACCACAACCTGTTCCGCTGCCCCAATCTGTCAACCGGACGGAACGCTATTGGGTGTGCTAGATTTGACTGGACCTTTTGACCGGGTATCTAAGCACACGCTAGGTTTGGTGGTAGCGGCTGTTAATGCCATCGAAAACCAAATCGCTTTGCAGCGGGCTTACGAAAATAGCGAATCTGAAAAGGTTTACAAGAACGTAATCCCAGAGCTTGTGTCAGAGGGGGTCCTGGTGGTTGATAAATTTGGTTACATCACCTACTTGAATCGTACCGCCGGTCAACTACTTCGATTAGATCAAAGTAAATCCATTGGCCTTAATTTGAGGACCTTATTAGGAAATAAGAAACGCCAGAACACCTACTTTTATGATTTGTTACAGCGAGATGGAGA
This sequence comes from Bacillota bacterium, assembly GCA_013178045.1. Lineage (NCBI taxonomy): Bacteria > Bacillati > Bacillota > Bacillota bacterium. The sequence goes on along the minus strand of JABLXP010000018.1, from coordinate 30,271 downwards.
AATAGCCGATGAATCGGTAACGATTAACGTGGCCGGGGAGAAGATCAAGTTTAATATCAGTTGTCGTCAGATCGTTTCTTCCAGCGGTCTGCGGAGCGGAGTAGTCGTAATTTTACGGAAAGACTCTGAGATTAAAGAATGCCAATACACAACCCCGGATTATGCTAGTCAAGGTTTTGCGGCAATTATCGGGCAGTCTAGTAGATTAGTGCCAGCCATACGATTGGCTAAAGCAGCAGCGATGTCGGCAAGCAACGTTTTATTGCTTGGTGAGAGCGGAACGGGAAAAGAACTATTTGCGCAAGCCATTCACCAGGCCGGTCCGCGCAGCAAGCAGCCGTTTGTGGCGATTAACTGTGCTGCATTTCCTCGTGAATTAATCGCCAGTGAATTGTTTGGTTACGAAGAAGGTGCATTTACCGGGGCGCGGAAGGGCGGCAACCCAGGCAAGTTTGAGTTGGCTAACCACGGGACCATTTTTTTAGATGAGATTGGAGAAATGCCCTTAGATCTGCAAGCAATTTTATTGCGAGTGTTAGAGGAGAGAAAAGTTGTCCGTCTAGGCGGGAAAACACCTGTTTCGGTTGACGTACGGGTTATTGCGGCCACGAACAAGAATCTACGTCTCGAAATGGAGAAAGGTAATTTTCGTCCTGATCTTTTTTATCGGTTAAACGTCATTACCATCGAAATTCCCAGCCTCCGGGAAAGGAAGGACGATCTCGAATTATTATGCACCCATTTTTTACAGCAAATAAATAAACGTCTGGGTAAGCGGGTCGAAAAAATCAGCCCAGAAGTAATGGAGGCGTTTTACTGTTACCATTGGCCTGGCAATATTAGAGAACTGCAAAATGTGATCGAACGGGCGCTCCAGGTTACTCAGGGTGCAACTATTACATTGAACGACATACCGCAGGAAATTTATGGTTGCGGGGGTAATAATGCAGTCAGGAATAGAAAGCCTGTATTTAATGTTATTTCAACCCAGCGACAATCCATTAAAAATGTAGAGGAAGAGTTGATTCGGCATTATTTGCAGCAATTTCGTAGTAAAACGCGAGTAGCGAAAGAACTGGGGATCGCCCGGAGTAGTTTGTATCGTAAACTTAAGGAATATTGTATTGAGTAAGAAAATAAAGATGGAACATCCATTCCGGAAGCTGTGAAGAGAGGGTGAGCGGGTCTGCTTCTTTAATACTTTTATGTTATTGAATTAAAAGAAAAGAGAGTATATCATGGGTGATTTAATGGAGCTTTATCGTAGTAACTGGTAACTGTGGAGGAAGCAGTCAAGGTCGTGAAGTCAGGGGACTGGGTCGTTACGGGTATAGTTTTACAGGGAGTCGTCACCCACCTTGGGCCTGCTGGCGTGTGCTCCAATATGGAAATTAATGGGCATAGTTCCGTGATAATTAACGCGTATTGCACATTCTGGAAAACCAAGAGCTAAAGGCTCTTGTTTTTTTGCTGCGACAGCGCGGAACTGTCCCATAATCGGATATTTATTTTAACCTTAACTGTCCGATTTTGGGACATGTTTAATTCTTTCAACAGAGAGTCAGAGATAGATCTCGAGGGATCAATTTATGTTTAATAATTTGGCATGTTATTTGCGTAATTTTTTAATTGAAAAATTAATAATTAATTGAGCCCGACTTTTAAAACCGGTAGGTAAGCGTTGTCTTACGGGAGTAGGCGGTTTTATTGGGAGTTAAGGAGATTTTCGAAGGAGGTGAATCGCGGAGCAATAAGAGTCCCCGAGGTAAAGTGTTTAAAGAAATCTTACCGGAGCGGGTCGCCAAGGGCAAGCTGACCGCAGAACAAGCCGCCGGGGCCAAAGAACGTCTTCACTTTACCAGCCAGTTAAGTGAAGCGGCCAGGAATGCTGATTTCGTGATCGAGGCGGTGGTTGAGAAGATTAAGGTGAAGCGTAATCTTTTTGCTGAATTGGAGAAACTGTGTCCACCCCATGCAATCCTGGCTAGTAATAGTTCTTATATTGTCAGTTCGCGGTTCGCCGATGCGACCAACCGGCCGGAAAAGGTATGTAATATGCACTTTTTTAATCCAGCTCTGGTGATGAAAGTAGTTGAGGTGGTGAAAGGGCCGCACACTTCAGAGGAAACTGCGCAAATAACCATTGATCTTTGCCGGGCAATTGACAAGTCACCGGTCGTGCTAAATAAAGAGATCTATGGTTTTGTTGTCAACCGCATCTTAGCGGCGATTACCCGGGAAGCCTTTTATCTGGCCGAGGAAGGTTTCGCTTCTCCTCAGGATATTGACATAGCTGTGGAAGGTGGCTTAAACCACCCGATGGGGCCTTTCAGACTTCTTGATCTAACGGGGCTTGATTTGGCTTATTACCGTCGGGTGGAGCGTTACCAGGAAACCGGCCATCCGGATGATAAACCGCCAAAATTGCTGGAGGAGAAGTTCAAAGCAGGCGAGTATGGGCGAAAGACGGGTAAGGGATTTTATACCTATTAAAATCAAGGGGCGGTTTTAGCACCGCCCCTTGATTTTCCGGGTTTGTTCTATAATCGGACAGTGTTGTAATAAATTTTTTGTTCGAATATCGGACAATTCAGACATTTGCCTTAAATGCTTTGAAGGTCGGTACGTGTGTTATCAGCAATCATCCTGTACTCAAATTTACCGGCACGTTCTTTACTTTTACGTGTTAGTGATGATGGATTAAGCAAGACAGTTTCTTGGCATTCCTCAACACTTTGCAAAGGAGGAAGCTCCAATGTTTCACTCTTACCGGTATAAGCAGTATAAGAACATGCTGGTTACGGTGGAGGATAATATCGCGATTGTCCAGTTTAACCGGCCTAAGGCTTTAAATGCCGTGAATGAAGAAATGCTTAATGAGCGCCTGGAGATTTTAAGGGGCGTAGCCCAGGACTCCGAGGTCAGGGTGGTGATTCTGACTGGCGGCGAGAAGGTGTTTTGTGCGGGCGGGGATTTGGTGTCGTTTTCTCAGTACGGGGTGATCGAAGCCCGTCAATTTGCGGATCTGGTTTTGGCCCATCACCGGTTGCTAGCGGAACTGCCGAAACCAACAATTGCTGCGGTAGCGGGATATGCCTTCGGTGGGGGGATGGAAAACGTGTTGCTGTGCGACCTGCGAATTGCGGCCGATAACGCTAAATTTGCTTTGCCAGAAATTAATGTAGGAATTTTCCCCGGTGGGGGTGGGACGCAAAGACTGCCGCAGAATGTGTCGTTATGCCGGGCCAAGGAGATGGTCTTCTTTGGCGAACCGATTGATGCCCACACGGCGCTGGCCTTAGGGATCATCAACCGGGTGGTGCCGCTGGCGGAATTGATGGATACGGCCAAAGCTTGGGCCAAGAAACTGGTCAAGAAGCCGCCGCTCGCTTTACGGTTGGCTAAGATGGCCCTGAACGCGGCTTGGAGCTGTGATATTGAGACTGGGCTGAGGTTAGAGTCGGATGCCTGGGCCATGGTCTTCGGAACCCAGGATCAAAAGGAGGGGATGCGGGCGTTTCTTGAAAAGCGGAAACCGGTATTTAAAGGATGTTAGATTCAGGGGGTGAAGTCGATGACTGAGGTCCCGGAAATTGATCTCAGGTATGCCCAATTAGAGATTGGTCAGGAACTTGGAGTGGCTTCCTTTCTCCTCGATGCGGAACGGGTTAAGCAGTATCGCTTGCTGTTTGGCGATACCAGACCAGTTAAAGAGGGGGACCCTGTACCCCCATTTATGCTGGCGATGCTCTGTCACCGTCTCCTGGCGGACCAACCCAAACGTCCCCCTGGTTCCATCCACGTTCGCCAACGCTCATCGTTTCTAGGTTTGGCGCCCGTGGGGACGGTGTATAAGGTGCGCGGAAGAGTTGAGGAAAAATGGGTGAAGAATGGGAGACCCTGGGTAACCTTTGACCTTGAAGGTTTCCTGGAAAACGGGCCGGTGGTGTACCGGAGTCGAACCACGAGTATTCTTGGTGGTTAACTTGAAAAATCAGGGGGGCTGCTTCGTGGAATGGGAAAAAGGAATGACGATTACCCCGATCGAGTTGGTGATTACACCTGAATTGGTGAAGCTTTATGCCGAAGTGTCTGGCGACCACAACCGTCTTCACCTGGACGAAGAATTTGCCCGTACTACTCGCTTTGGTACCAGAATTGCCCATGGCATGCTCTTAATGGCGGTGGTCACGGAGATGTTAATGGGCGCTTTTGGCTTATCCTGGGCCCGGAGCGGTCAGTTGGATGTTTCCTTTGTTGCCCCGGTTCCGGTTGGGTCAACCCTACACACTGACGGTCAGGTAACTGGTGTGAGTTTAGACCAGGAGGGATACCATTTTGCCATAGAGACCTGGGCGACCATTGATAATGGACAAAAGGTGCTTACGGCTACGGGGAGTGTCTTACTCTCATCGGATTTAATCTAAGTGAGACAATCTCAATTTCAATTAACTTTTTAATCAGATTAACTAACAACAATTAGCAAAGGAGGATATGTGTATTATGAATATTCATCAACTTTTCGACCTGAGAGGACAGGTCGCGATCATCACTGGTGGATCCGTTGGTTTGGGTTATCAGATGGCAACCGGCTTGGCTGAGGCGGGGGTTAATATTGTCTTAACCGCCAGAAAGGTGGACCGGTGCGTAGCTGCGGCTGAAAAGATTCGCCAGGAAACCGGGGTGAGGACCCTGGCGGTTGGTTGCAATGTCAGCAAGCTTGAAGAAGTGCAGAATCTGGTGGCCGTGACGATGAAGGAGTTTGGGCGGATTGATATATTGGTAAACAACGCTGGGACCACCTGGGGGGCACCGGTACTTGAGTATCCGCTAAAAGGCTGGCAGAAGGTGATCGATACCAATATAACCGGTACCTTCTTATGCTGTCAACAGGTCGGTCGGGTGATGCTCGAACAAAAAAGAGGGAAAATCATTAACATTGCTTCTGCGGCAGCTGTTATGGGGGCTGAACCGGAAAAGATGGATGCGGTCGCCTACCCAGCCAGCAAAGCGGCTGTTGTTGCCCTGACCAAGGATCTGGCTGCTAAGTGGGCCCGGTATAACATTAACGTCAATGCCATCGCTCCAGGATGGTTTCCTACGGACATGTCAGCCTGGACCCTGGAGCACGTGGGGGAGAGGCTGCTACAGGGTATTCCGATGCGGCGTTTCGGCGGAGATGACGAACTGAAAGGGGTAGTAGTGTTCCTCGCGTCAGAGGCGTCCCGGTATGTCACCGGCCACACCCTTTTTGTCGATGGTGGGGAGACGATTGTTTAATCGGGGTGATATTATTAGCTAAACCATCATATTAAGGAGGCTCTAAGATGAGAACGTTTGAACAGTATCTGGAAAAACTGCGCCGTATGCGTCCCAATGTATACATGGGTGGAAAACTGGTTCCTCGGGATGACCCGCAATTTATGCCCGGGATCAGAACCATTGGGTTAACCTATGAACTGGTTAACGATCCTGAATATGCGGACCTGTTGACCGCAACCTCGCATCTTACCGGTGAGAAAATCAACCGGTTTACGCACATCCACCAAAATAATGATGATCTATTGGCAAAACAAAAAGTCACGCGCCTGCTTTGCCATAAAGCCGGCCGCTGTATCCAGCGTTGCATGGGGATCGATGCGATGAACGCTCTCTCGGTGATCACCAAGGAGACCGATCTAGAACATGGCACCAATTACCACGAACGTTTCCTCAAGTTTTTACGGTATTTCCAGGAGAATGATCTAGTGGCTAACTGCGCCCAGACCGACGTGAAAGGTGACCGCAGCTTGCGGCCGCATCAGCAAAAGGATCCCGATCTCTATCTCCGAGTGGTGGAGAAAAGAGCCGATGGGATTGTGGTGAGGGGGGCCAAAGCCCACAACACCATTGCCCCATATACTGATGAAATCATTGCCATCCCTACCCGGGCGATGACCAAGGAAGACGCTGACTATGCCGTAGCCTTTGCCATTCCCGCTGATACCGAGGGGGTTTACCTGATCAGTGTTACCCACAACCAGCGACCACGCAAACATCTGCACGCACCGATTGAAAACGCGGGCGGGGCGCATTCGTTAACTGTTTTTGATAATGTTTTTGTTCCTTGGGAACGTGTTTTTCTGTGCGGTGAGACCAAACAGGCCGGCCAGCTGGCCGCTCTCTTTGCCACATACCACCGTCACAGTTATACTGGTTGTAAGCCGGCGATGACTGATATCTTGATGGGGGCGACCGCCCTGGTTGCTGAGTATAACGGGATTGAAAAGGCGTCCCACGTCGGTGACAAGATCGCCGAAATGATTACGGTCGCGGAGCTGGTCTACGCCGCTGGAGTTGCCGCTGGTGCTACTGGACAAAAGCGGGCGTCCGGGACCTGTGTACCTAATGTATTGTATTGTAATGTGGGCCGCTACCACGCCGGGGTGAATATCTACCACGAGTTTGAGACTCTGGCCGACATTGCCGGTGGTCTGGCCGCCACTCTGCCGCGGGAAGAGGATTTCTTCAATCCCGAGACCAAGGATTTTTTGAACAAATACATTATGCGCAAGGCCGATATTCCGCCGGAAAAAGTGCACCGGGCTTATCGGCTGATCGAGAACATGATCGCCTCAGCCACCGGAGCAGCTTCGCAAATCAGTGGTATCCATGGTGGCGGCTCGCCGATCATGGAGAAAATTGCCATCCGCGCTTCCTATGATATCGAGAGCAAGAAGGCCATTGCCAAATACCTGGCCGGGATTGAGGATTAGTTTAATTGAGAAAAGGGGTGAACGTATTGTTCGAAAACTGGCGGATTATGGTGGTCGGTGCTGGCACCATGGGGCATTCCATTGCCCTGGCCTTTGCGGTCCACGGTTTTGAGACAACGCTGGTCGACCAGAGTCCCGAGCAACTGGAAAAAGCCCAAAAAATGATCGCTGGAAACTTACAGACCCTCTGCTCAGTGGGGGAGATTCCCGAGGATGTAGTTGAAAAGGCGCAGAAACTCATCACTTATACGGATAAGCTCGAAGAGGGCGCGCCTCAGGCCAATTTCGTGGTTGAGACCATTTATGAGAGCCCGCCGGCCAAACGAGAACTTTTTGCCATACTGGATAAACTTTGTTCGGCTGACACTATTTTTACCAGCAACACCTCGGCCCTGAACATTTTTGAGATCGCCGAGGTGTCCCATCCAGAAAGGTTGATCATTGCCCACTGGTTTAACCCGCCCCACATCATGCCTCTGGTCGAGGTCGTCCGTGGGCTCCAGACCTCAGACGAAACCGTAGAAACAGTCAAAGCCTTACTTACAAAGTTAGGCAAGACCCCCGCCGTGCTGAATCAATACGTGCCGGGATTTATTGTCAACCGTTTTTCGGCGGTGATTGCGCGAGAAGCAGGTTATATGATGGCCCAGGGGTGGTGTACCTGGGAGGACATCGACACCGCGGTTGTTTCCACTTACGGCCCGCGCTTTGCTTTTGAAGGACCGCTGGAACTGCGCGACCATTTAGGCTGGGACATCAGTACCAAGGTAGCGTCGTTCCTTTTCCCGCACCTGTGTAATGACACCGGCCCAATGCCCCTGGCGGTGGAAATGGTCCAAAAGGGCTGGTTGGGGGTCAAGTCCGGGCGGGGGCTGAAGGACTATAGCAATGTGGACATTCAGGAAATCCAAAAGGAGAGGACCATGAAAATTTTCAAAATGTTAAAAAACATTCGTGAACTGTAGATAAAAATCTTAGTCACAAATCCGAGTTAATCAAAAAATGCTGGAAAGGGGTGGACATCTTGTTCGACAACTGGAAAGTCGTCGTGGTCGGGGCGGGGACCCAGGGTCATTCGATCGCCCAGGTGTTTGCGGTTAACGGATTCGAGACCACCCTGGTCGATCAGGGCCCGGCTCAACTGGAGAAAGCCCGGTACTTGATCGCGAACAACGTGGAAACGCTGTGCTCGGTAGGGGAGATGACCGAAGAGGTGGCGAGGGAAGCCCAACAACGGATTACTTTCACTGACCGGCTTGCGCCGGCTGCTTCCCAGGCCAACCTGGTCCTCGAAGCCATTTTCGAAGACGCGTCCGCCAAACGGGCGTTATTTACCGAACTTGATCGTCTTTGTCCCGCGGAAACGATCCTGGTCAGTAACACCTCAGCCCTGAACATTTTTGACATCGCGGAAGTTTCCCATCCTGAGCGGCTGATTATTGCCCACTGGTGCACGCCTCCCCACATCATGCCTTTGGTGGAGATTGTCCGGGGGCCCCAGACCGCAGAGGATACGGTGGAAACGATGAAAGCATTGCTCATCAAGTTAGGGAAAAAGCCAGCCATGGTCAACCAGTATATTCCCGGGTTTATTCTCAACCGGATCGGGCAGGCCATCTTTCGGGAGGCCTGTTACATGGTGGCGCAGGGGTGGGCCACGCCGGAGGATGTTGATGCAGCCCTAAAGGCTACCTACGGAGTGCGCTGGCCGTTCGAGGGACCGCTGGAGTTGCGCGACCACATTGGCTGGGACGTGAGCCTGAAGGTCGGATCGTTTGTGATCCCGCATTTATGTAACAGCACGGAGCCCTTGGGCCTGGCGGTTGAGTTGACGTCAAAAGGTTGGTTAGGAGTTAAGACCGGCCGGGGACTGAAGGACTATAGCCAGGTGGATGTGGCTCAAGTCCAAAAGGAAAGAACCTTGAAAATTTTAAAGATGATGAAGGCTATTCGGGAGCTTGACCACATTGGCTGAGGGACGGCGATCGGTTGTTAATCTTGAGGTGATCACGATTGATGGCGGGAGCATGGTGAAGGGTTAATCATAATTGCTGATTGATGAAAGGGGGAATAGCGGTGACTGTGGCAGTTTTTGGGGGGACCGGTTTTATCGGCGCTGTGGTCTGCACCCACTTATTATGCCTCGTGGCTGGATGGTACCCGCCTGGAGCAGGCTGTGGGCCGGCCCTTGAAGTTCAGTTTTGAAGCAGGGATTAAGGAGCAAATTGAGCGGGTGCGAAAATACGGGCCGCTTGGGTAGCGTGCTGGTTGAGATACGATGCCGGGAAAAATATGAGGCTTGATTAAATTTTCGCCGGCGTTTAGAATTGGGTTAAGAACAGCCGCATTCCGCCCGATGTTAACCATTAGCAGAAAGGGATGAACCTGATGCCGACGACTGAACGAATCGAAGAATCGGCAGCCTGGGAAATGCTCAAGGGGGCGGTGGATGTTCATGTCCACGCGGGACTCAGTCTATTCCCCAGGCTCTACGACGACTGGGAGTTGGCCAAACAAGCGGCGAAAGCCGGTCTGGCTGCCGTGGTTCTTAAAGCTCATGAAGGGTCTTCGGTTGAACGGGCGCACGTGGCCGACCGCTATGTGGCTGGTATTCAAGTATTTGGCGGGGTAGTCCTGAATCATTTTGTCGGCGGGTTCAACCCCTACAGCGTTGAACTGGCGCTGGGGCTGGGAGGTAAGATTGTCTGGATGCCGACCATCCATGCGCAAAACCATCTCCGATACTATGGAGACGCCGGTTACCAGGAAATGGCTGCCACCATTCAGCTCAAATACCCGGTTAAACCCCTCCGTATCCTTGACGATTCTGGTCGGTTACTCCCTGAGGTGATCGACATCGTCAAAATCGTAGCCGAAAGGGATGCCGTCCTGGCTACTGGTCACCTTTCTCTGGAAGAGATCGGCCAACTGGTACCCGCGGCGCGGGAACTGGGTGTTAAACGAGTAGTGCTCAACCACCCCGAATTACCGGTTTCCTCACTTCCGCTTGATTTCCAATTGGAGATGGCCCGTCTGGGTGTCTACATTGAGCGCTCTTTCTTGCCTACCACGGAGAAATGGGGTAGGTACCCAATCAGTCGAACTGCTGAGGAGATCAGGCGAATCGGCCCTGAGCGCTGTCTTCTCGAGACGGATTTGGGGGAGAAAGATGGTCTGGATCCCAGCGAAGGCTTAATGCGGTTCTGCTGCGGTCTCTTCGAGGCCGGGATTCCTTGGCATTGGATCAGACAGATGGTGGCGGAGAATCCTAGACAATTGTTAGGGATGAGTTAGTCTAATATACCGCCTCCCCTAATTGGGAGGCATTTTTGGATGGAGGAGTGAATGGCTTGGTTACGCAGAAGATTTTACCAAACCTGTATAAAATCGAGGTTCCGCTTCCCAGGAATCCCTTAAAAGCCCTCAATGCGTATGTGATTAAAGCAGAGAACCGAAATTTGATTATTGATACCGGCATGAACCGGGAGGAATGTCAAAGGGCAATGGACTTTGGTCTGCGGGAGCTTGGCGTGGATTTAGATAAGACGGATTTTTTTCTTACCCACATGCACGCTGATCATTCTGGCCTTGTAGGTAATCTAGCTACCAGCAACTCCCGGATCTACTGCAGTCAACCGGATGCCGCTGTCCTCAATAATTTTACACGCTCCAGGGATTACTGGGATAAAATGCGAAACTTTGCCTACTTAAATGGCTTTCCCGAAGATGAGTCACACGAGGCAATTGAAAAACACCCTGGTTATTTATTCAGCCCTATTGGCCACCTGGATTTTACTATAGTGCATGAAGGTGATTCGATCAGCATCGGCGACTATCATTTTCGGTGCGTGGCAACTCCTGGTCACACGCGGGGCCATATGTGTCTATACGAATCCGCGAAAAAAATCCTGGTCGCGGGGGACCATATTCTTGGGGACATCACCCCTAACATTTCCCAATGGTCGCCTCAAGGTAGTTATCTCCAGGAATACCTTAACAGCCTCGACCTGGTCGACCAACTCGATATCGACCTGGCCTTGCCTGGTCACCGGGGGCTGATTAACGACTGTAAACGGCGGATTCAAGAGCTGAAGCTCCACCACCAGCGCCGGATTGATGAGGTCCTAGCTATCTTAACCAAGGGCGTACAGACTGCCTATCAGGTAGCGTCACAAATGACCTGGGATATGACTTATGATTCCTGGGATTTGTTTCCTGTCGCGCAAAAATGGTTCGCGACCGGGGAGGCGATTGCCCACCTGAAATACCTTGAGGAAAAAGGAGTAATCCAAAGGGAAATGAAGGACCAGATGTTTGTGTTTTCAAGAAAAAGCTAACGACCTTTTTCAATCCGAACAATTGCCGAGCTTAAATTCCGTCGCTGGTCCTAACGGTCAGGACGGATTTTTTTTGGCCCGGGTGAAAAACTAAGCAAAAAGCAATTAATCTTGAGGTTATAAATATTCACGGCGGAGGTATAGACATGGCGGCTTTTCACCTGCGTTTTTCACCCCGGCCAAATCGAGCCCGGGAAATTCACTGGTTTAGTTGGGAAGAACAGGCTTTCGCCAAAGCACAACAGGAAGACAAACTGATTCTCCTTGCCATCAGTGGAGTCTGGTGTCACTGGTGCCACGTCATGGATGAAACAACTTATTCCGATCCCCAAATAATCAAGTTCATTAACGATAATCTGGTGGCGATTCGCGTCGATACAGATCAGCGGCCGGATATCAATGAGCGGTACAATCTCGGTGGGTGGCCTACCACGGCCATCCTGTCACCCCAGGGAGAACTGTTGACCGGGGGAACCTATATCCCGCCGGCGGAGATGAAAACGTTTCTGCACAGAGTGGTCAAAAGTTACCGGGAGAATCGCGAACTTTTCCTGCGGCCGGCAGGTGAGTATGCGCTGCGGCAACGGGAAGGAAGAGTCGCGGCCGGGGATATAACGGAGGAGATAATTAACCAGGTCCGGCAAGAAGTGGTGAAGAACTATGATGAACGGTATGGGGGGTTTGGCGTTGCCCCCAAGTTCCCAATGAGCGAAGCCCTGGAACTGGCCATGGTGAGCTACGTGGAAACAGGGGAGGAGCAGTGGCGAACGATTTTTTCCCACACCCTGACACAGATGTCGGGCAGCAGAATGTACGACCCGGTGGAAGGTGGCTTTTTTCGCTATTCCACAACGCGGGACTGGAGTATCCCCCACTTTGAAAAAATGTTGGAAGACAATGCCCTCCTGCTGGGTAATTTATTGATGGCTTACCAGATTACCGGGGAAGCTCGCTTTGCTGAAGTAGCCAGGGATGTCTTGCGGTACCTGGAAAGCAATTTGTACTCCCCGGATACTGGAGCCTGGGCCGGCACCCAGGACGCTGACGAGGAGTACTACGCGCTGCCAATGACCGCTCGCCGTCGGCACCCTGCTCCTTTCATTGACCGGATTATCTACGTTAACTGGAACGGATTACTGGTCCGCAGTCTGCTGCAAGCCGCTGTCATTTTTCGTAATGACCACTGGAAAGTCAGGGCGCTTTCTACCATTGATTTCCTGCTGCGGCGCTGTTACCAAGCAGAGAAGGGGATGGCCCATTATTATGACGGACAGCCTCACGTTTGGGGGCTCCTGATCGACGAGATAGCCGTGGGATTCGCCTTGAACATGGCTTACCAGGTGACAGGGGAAGAAAAATTTATTCGATGGTCAGAGAAACTGGCCGAGTACTGTTTAACGCGGCTGCAGTCCCCAGCGGGTGGGTTCTATGATTCCCTACCCGACCCGAACGCCCTGGGAGCTTTGAAAAAGCCATTGGTGGACTTTCGCCATAATGCCGAGGCAGCCCGCTGGTTGGCGGAATTGGCTGCTCTGACTCATCAGAAGCGTTACCTGACCGCGGCGCGACGGGCGCTGGCGGCCGGCAAGAAGCTCTACCGAAGGTATGACGTGATGGCGGCTGGTTATGCCCTGGCGGTTAGTGAGGTGTTAAAACCGTGGACGGTGGTTACGGTGGTGGGTGAACGTGAGCAAACAGCCCCGCGCGAACTGTTGCGGACCGCTTTGATCAACTTCACCCCCCGCCGGGTGGCGTATCTTCTGGATCCAAGAACACAGGCGGAACTGGTCGCGGCCAATGGTTACGATCCCGGGCCCCCAGCCAAAGCCTACGTTTGTATTGGTGAACGCTGCTTCCAACCATTAAGCGGGACGTCAGAGCTGGCCCGATTATTGCGTAATTTGGGGCGTTGTAATGAGACAGAGAAATGGGGAGATATTCAGTGCGAAGCGGCCATTAATCAAGTAAACCCAAAAAGGCCTGAAGTTAAACTATAAGCTTACGGAGGTGTTACGATGAGATTAGAAAAGAAAAAGAGCCCTGAGCTGAAAGAATCGGGACTGATAGCCGAAGCCTCGGGCTCAGCCATCTTCTTCAATCTGGACAGGCATGCGGAGCCACTCGGTCCAGCCAGTGAGGCTGAGCTCGGGAGAGGAAAGAAGAGGCACGAGACTAAAATGAAAGGGGAAGTCTCGCGGTCAAAAAAAAAGATAAAAAAGTTTATAAAGTCCTATCCGGCTGATTTAAGGCAGCCGCTTTTTTATTCAGGAAGTAGCGCAAAAGCAGAATGCTGGCCATCGAGGCCAAAGCATTGGCAAAGACCAGGGCGAACCAGACGCCACTGGTCCCCCAACCCAGTGTCAAGGCGAAGAAGTATGCCGATGGTAGCTGTAGGGCCCAAACCCGACACAGAGTAATCACCAGGGTCGGCCAGCCTAGCCCCAACCCCTGAAAAGCCGCGTTATTAACCATATCGATGGCAATGAAAGGGTAACTAAAGACCACGATGTGGAGGTACTGCACACCGATGTACCCAATCTGCGGATTGGCCGAAAAGCGGGCGATAATCACTGGGGCCATGGCGAAAAACGCTGTCCCGACTGCCGCCATTCCTCCCACGGCCAGCCATCCAGCAGTGGTGACAACCTGTCTGGCCCGCTTATTTTTGCCTGCACCCAGGTTTTGTCCAACCATGGTTACGGTCGCGCTGGCTAATCCCTGGGCTGGCAGGAAAGCGATGGCGTCCAGCCGGGAACCAATCCCCCGGGCGGCGACGGCGAAGGGGGTCAGGCTCATCATCAGTTTATTCAGAAAGACCGAGACGAGCGGAATGGTTAGGCGAGAAAAAGCCATAGGCAAAGCGAGTTCAACCAACTGTCGGGTCAGGGTCGAACTATACCGGAAGCCGCGCAGTTGCAGGTGAATACTGGACTTCTGTTGGCAAAAGTGGCGCAACAGCATCAGACAACCAGTGATCCGCCCCAGGTTGGTGGCCCAGGCGGCTCCATTTACGCCGAGGGCGGGGAGGCCAGCCAGACCAAAAATTAGCAGAGGGTCAAGCCCGAGGTTGACCAGGGTTGCGGTCATCATAACCCGGGAACTGGCGAGCATATCACCTTCACCACGCAGAATAGCCGTACCAATGTTTTGCAGGAACAGAAAGATATTGCCGAGAAGAATAATCTTAATGTATGATAGGGATAGTTCCAGGACACGTCCTTCGGCTCCCATAAAGCAGTAGATGTTTTCTGCGAAAACGAAGCCGATCAGTGTAAAAGCCCCGGCCAGGACAAGTGCAATCAGTAGCGATTGGGTGGCGATCTGTTCCGCCTGTTCTTGATTCCGGGCACCAATGGCCCGAGCGACCAGGGAGTTGACGCCGACCCCTACGCCGAAAGCGAAATTGACCAGGATGAAGCTGATCGGGAAGGACAGGCTGATGGCGGTTAGTTCATCGGTCCCAACCCAGCCCATGAGCAGTGTATCAATCAGGCTATAGATGGTTTGAAGGAGCATCGCCAGCATGTTGGGATAAGCCAGGGAAAGCAAGGTCGGGGCGATTGGACCCGCAATAATTTCGGGCCGAAACTTATGATGATGCATTCTCGTAACCTTCATCTTTCAAGCAAATTGACGCAAATGTGCTTTATTAACAGTTTAACAGAATTGTCTAGGGAAGAACACCCGGTATTATTCCCAGAAAAAGAGAGAAAGAAGGAAAAGGGGACAGGCTACTTTTTTGCTTTGCAAAAAAGTAGCCTGTCCCCTTTTCCTACTGAATCTTGACACGGACTTCCCGGGGTGAAAGATTGACGGAGTTTTTTTATTTTCCTATAATGATTAAAAGAGCCTTGAATTTTTTGATTGGGTGAAAAAAGATGACAACCATGAAGTCGCGACTGGAGGAAATAACTAGAGAATTAAATACAGCTCAACACAAACTAACACCCCAACGGGAAACCATTTTGCGCGTTCTGGCTGAGCACAGTGGTCAACATTTAAGCGCCGAAGATGTCTACAGTCTGGTTAAAGAAAAAGCAACTGAGATTGGGCTTGCTACCGTCTACCGGACTCTGGATCTTCTGGTGGAATTAAACATCCTCCACAAAGTTGATTTTGGCGATGGCCGGAGTCGGTATGAATTTACCCCCCAAGAGCGACATCGACACCACCATTTGATTTGTTTGCGGTGTGGGGAAATCACTGAAGCGCAGGAAGATTTGCTCCACCAATTAGAAGAAACCATTGAAAGAGAAAACGGTTTCCAGGTTGTTGACCACAGCGTGAAATTTTTTGGCTACTGCCGTCGCTGTCGAACTACCTAAAATTTTAAAAAGATAAACTTGCCTCAAAAAAGACGCCTCAAAAAAGGTTTGATCAGGAGATATCCTGGTCTTTTTCATTTTATTACGGTTTACAAAGACTCTATCGTACGTGCTATTTTGAATAATTTTCTGGGCAGCAGAGATAATAAGTTCAAAAAAGGGGGCGAAAAATAGATGGGAAAAAGAACAATTGGTGTTCTGGTTACGATTCTAATCTTGTCCATGGTTGTCTCAATTGGTTGCCCGGGGAGGGTGCGAAAACCAGCCCCAGCACCTGGGCCAGCGGCCAATGTACCAGCGATACCTGATGTAATCAACAAGGGAGCCGGTGTTGAGCCTGAATTGTTGGTTTATGACGCCGACAAGAAAAAGGTGGTCTCCATGAAAATGGAGGACTATATTCAAGGCGTAGTCGCCGCGGAAATGGAACCTGATTGGGAGGTTGAAGCCCTGGCGGCACAAGCAATTCTCGCGCGAACGTTTACTCTGGCGAAAATTGCTGATAAGGGCGTACTCCCCAATCGCCAAGCCCATGCCTCAACCAACGAAGAAGAGTTTCAAGCCTATGATGCCAGGAAAATCAATAACAATGTTCGTGAGGCGGTAAAAAAGACCAGAGGTAAAGTTTTGGTATCTAACGGACAATTTATCAATGCCTGGTTCCATGCTTACAGTGGTGGCAAAACGGCGACCGCTGAAGAGGGGCTGGGTTATAAGGAGAAACCGACTCCGTACATCGCGGTGATTGACGATACCTCACTGGAGAAGGGCGTTCCGCCGGAAGAGCGGGCCTGGAGTGCAACGGTATCCATGGATGAGATTCGGGCGGCTGTGAAAAAGGCGACAGGCAAAGACCCAGGAAAAGTAGACCGGATTGAGATCACCGAAAAAGGACCATCTGGGCGAGCGACCAAGCTAAAAATTGGCGACGTTGAAGTGTCCGGACCAGCCTTCCGTCTGGCGATCGGGAGCAAGGACGTCAAGTCAATGCTGATTGATGAGATCAAGGTGGCCGCGGATAAAGCGACGTTCCGCGGTCGGGGATTTGGTCATGGAGTAGGGATGTCGCAGTGGGGTGCCCGGGTGTTAGCCAAACAGGGGAAACCAGCGGATGAGATTGTCAGCCGCTACTTTAAAAATGTCCAACTGGTAACTATGTGGCAATAAAGGCGGGTATCGTGCAAATATGCCCAAAGGAGGCAAATGTTATGTTAAAAGACATCCAGAAGAAGCGTAATGTTGTCGATGGGACAACATCCAAAATGAATTTGAACAATCCTTCTACAGATAGTGACAGAACCCCGACATCCCGACCCGAGATTGTTATGCCTGAAACCTTGACTGGGCCGGAAATCGGGAATAGTAGTATAGAAAAGAATTAACAATCCCTAAAAGTAATTAAGAAAGTGATAGCCTAACCGACTATCACTTTCTTTTTTTACTCCGGTAGCGGAATGGTTTCCACTCTTTGGCGATGGTCCCGGCCACAGTTCGGGCAGAACAGCAGGTGAACGCATTCTCCCCAGTCATGTTCTTGTGCATCCGGAACGGTTAAATCCAGGAGTTCCCGGTCCTGATAAGGACTATAGGGACCCAGATAATCGCTAACCGCTCCCATATCCTCCATTTCTTCTCCACAATCAGGACAATTTTGGCGAAGTTCGCTTAGACCATTACAGGCCGGACAACCGCTGGACATTGTACTCCCTCCCTGTGTTCAAGGTGTCAATCTTAGCTTACCCGCAAAGTGATAAAAAACATCTTTTGGGAGAAGGAAATTAAGGGCGAAGATGGAAATATACACCATCACACTATGGGGAGGTCGATGATGGTGCAGATATGTTGGCATGGCGCCGGTTGTTTCAGCCTGAAAGTAAACCAGATGGAGTGGCTGGTTGACCCCTATTTTTCCCGAAAAGCGGACTATGGCGACTGGTATACGGAAAATGAGCATGCTCCCGACTTGACTGATTATTTGACTAACCATGACCCCCAGTTTGTCATCATCACGCACGGTCACTTTGATCACTTTGACCTGGAAGCGGTCAAACGAATTAATGCGGCGAAACGTCCGGTATTTGTCGGCAACCTTGAAGTGATCGCGACCTTAAAAAATTTGTTTGCGATTACTGATACTCAGGTCCTACCTTTGGAGCCGGGCCAAAAGTTTAATCTTGGCGGAATTGCTGGCCAGACTTTTCAAGGGGTGCATTGGTTCACCGGGGAAGAAGGCACCAAAG
The DNA here is from genome assembly GCA_013178045.1 of Bacillota bacterium. NCBI lineage: Bacteria > Bacillati > Bacillota > Bacillota bacterium. The sequence goes on along the minus strand of JABLXP010000018.1, from coordinate 12,614 downwards.
CGGCGGCCAAGATTAACCGCAACCCGGCCAATTATGGAGCAATGCCTTGCGGGGGGCCGATGTTGAGTTTTATTTTTCAATTACCAGAGGTCAGCGTTTATATCAGTGGTGACACTAAGTTAGATGGCGTACCTGATGAGCAGGTTGATGTAGCGATCATCAACGTCGGGGGTAAGGTCTACGACCCGGCGACCAAGGGGACAGCCTGGCCGGCGATCTCAGCAGAAGAAACAGTTGAGGCGGTAGAACGGCTCTTGAAGCCACGAGTGCTGGTGCCTATTCATTATGATTTTAAACTTTTTTTAGAGCCGGTACCGGTTGAACTGCTGACAGAAGGGCTGAAAACTACCCGGGTTGTGTTATTACCGTATAACCAGTGGACAGATATTTAACTAACAGTATCAAAGATGCAGGTGGAAAGCGGTGGCTTACTGGTCACCGCTTTATTCTCGAACGATAACTAATTTGAAAGAGGTGAGAACATGAACCTGAAAGAAACTTTATTACATCTTTTTCAACTGGAAGAATACGCGAAAAGCCTTGGTTGTTCCCAAACTCAATTAATCCTGGCCAGAGACGTTAGTTAAGGTTAAATTGTGTATTCAATTCTGATCGCTTTCCGGCATAAATCGAAACAAAGGCCATAAATATAAAAATAGACTGGCTCGAAAAAATAGCCTACCCAGCTAACTTAGACTTTTGCACGCATGTTTTTGACATCCTGCCGAATCTCTGCTTAATCTAGCTTTCCAAGTTGTTTCCGAAAAAAAAGCGTATTCTAACGAACTTCACTTACAAGTCGAAATTTTAACAAAACATTCAGAAGATTAAATATATTAGTGCAATAAGGGTGGTGGGACAGGACAATCTTAAAAGAAGATAAAAGATATACACCTTTTTAAGAAAGGGAGGAGAAATTTTCGTTTGGTTAACGGGCAGGTATTGAATTTTAGAAAATATTGACAAACATTTTGGATTAGGAAGGGTTAAAATATGATGTTTACCTAGGAATTACTGGACCAGTCAAGTCAACTCAGAAAGAAGTGGGCTTCATCACCAAAAATGATGAGTGTTGCCGCAGTATCAAGGTCACAGTCAAGATCAAAGAATCAGTAGGTGAATAAAATTCCGTGAAAAGGAGTTGAAGATGGGATGGATGAGCCGGATCTGATTCAAAAGGCAGGGATAACGCCCGCCAGAACTTCCACGAGGGATTAAAATTGTGCTGAATCTGTCCTGAAAGCCATTATCGACACCGGCCTCATTGATCTTAACTGTATGCGGATCACCGTGGAGGCGGCCGGCCTGGCCGCAGAATTTATTCTCCAGGGGAAAAATGAGGGGTATGGCCAGCCGTTCGGGGAAAACGTAGCCGGGAAGCAATAATGAACGAGATTAAAGCTCAACTGGTGGATCAAGGAGAGGGGCGGCGCGATGCGGTTGGTGCCGAAGAGCGAACTTGAAGCGAGAATTGCCAGATTGCAGAAACAGATGCAAGCCAATAACCTGGAGGCTGGGTTAATTATTCAGATTTTATTAACCCACAATTATCCGACTTGTCTTAGCCGAAATAAAGCGTTATGATCTGTAGTAGAGGTTTGTGCTTCCTTCGGCACGTTGGATTTATTAATCCCGGGGGTTTGTGGTTGAGGGAACCGCTTCCGCGAATTTGTTGACGAAAGAAATTTTTTCTCCGACAGAACAAGACATATTACCGGCAGGAAAGTTTAAAAAGAAAAGCGAAAACAACCTCAAACTTTCTTTCGGGGAGGCACGGAAGTTGGAACAGGGCGAACTCCAGGTCAAACTGAACACTACCCAACGTGCCCTGGAGCGTGAATTATTGTTTATCAGCCTGATTAATCATCTGACGGGGCGGATAATTCAACAGCGGGACAGCCATGAAGTTCTGGAACAGATCGCTCATGTGTGTCGAGAAACACTGCCGGTTGATGGCTGTTTCTTCTTCTTGTTTGAAAAAGAGCGCGAGGTGCTATGGATAAAAAGTGAACAGGTCGCTTGTCTGGAAGTTAGTAAAACCCTGCTCGAAGTATTGCGGACTTCCGAGCCTGGTTTCAGTGATTACCTGATTGTTGTTGATCCGCACGGGCAACTTCAGGTCTTAAAAAACCAAGCCCGGTTTTTTGAACAACCTGAGATTACCACCTTATTAATTCCTCTGTATGGTCGTGACCGGTCGCTGGGAGTGATGATGGTCGAGCGGAAGGAACTGGGCCGTTTGAGCCGGGGTGATCTGCAAAAGGTGACTGCTTTGGCCAACCTGGCCGTCCTCTGCCTGGAAAATGAGTTGTATTCCAGATTATCGGAACAGGCGATTTATGATGGATTAACCCAATTGTACAATCATGTATATTTTATCGAACGATTAAAAGAAGAACTTATCCGGGCCAAAGCAGAAGGAAATTCTTTATCAATTCTTTTTTGTGACCTTGATTGTTTCAAAACGTACAACGACAGATATGGGCATATCCAGGGTGATCTGGTGCTGTGCGAAGTTGCTAGAGTGATCAGGGAGTCAATCCGCACGATTGATGTGGCGGCGCGTTATGGGGGTGAAGAGTTTACGGTAATCCTGCTGGAAACCGATTCGCCCGGCGCAAGAACCGTGGCCGAGCGGTTGCGGCAGCGCGTCCAGGAAATAACTATCACCAGTGTGCTGGAAGAACCTCTGAAGGTAACAGTCAGTATTGGGATTGCCACGTTTCCCCAGGACGCGCAAACAGCACAAAAACTCATCGATAAAGCGGACTGGGCGATGTATTACGCGAAACGTAAAGGAGGTAACCAGATCAGCATTTTCACCCCGGAGATAGAAAAATCTACTGGCTCAAGTTAGCACCTGAACCCAGGTGTTTTTTACTATCGTATGGACAAATTACCTTGAGATATAATATATAAGATAAAATATATTAGATCTTTCAGAACGGCCCATAACCTGGCCGGGGGAGATGAAATGAGTAATATTATTGAAGTTAATCATCTGGTCAAGAAGTTTGGTCAGTTTGAAGCGGTCAAGGGGATTTCTTTAACAGTTCAAGAAGGAGAGATTTTTGGCTTATTGGGACCAAATGGGGCGGGTAAATCAACAACCATCAAGATCTTAAGTACCCTTTTGAAGCCGACCGCCGGTATAGCCCGCCTGGCGGGATATGATATTGCGACGCAACCGGCTCTTGTCCGGCAGGCAATTGGCCTGGTGTTTCAAGACCCGAGCCTCGACGAGTCCCTGACGGCCAGGGAGAACCTGATCTTTCACGCCATTCTTTACGGTGTGCCCAAAGTGGAGCGGGAACGCCGACTCGCGGAGGTCCTGGCCATGGTGGAACTGGCCGACCGGTCTAAGGAACTGGTAAAAACCTTTTCCGGGGGGATGAAACGACGCCTGGAGATTGCCCGTGGTCTCCTGCACTATCCCCGGGTGCTCTTTTTGGATGAGCCAACAGTGGGGCTGGACCCTCAGACGCGTAACCACATCTGGCAGTACATTCATCAACTGCGCTCCCGGGAAAACATCACCATCTTTATGACCACCCATTACATGGACGAGGCGGAGAACTGTGACCGGATCGCGATCATTGATCACGGTCAGATCGTGGCTCTGGACACACCAACCAACCTGAAGAAGCTGGTCGGCGGCGATATTATTTCGATGCGGACTGATGATAATGCCAGAGCAATGGCGTTCATGCAAGAGAAGTATGGCCTCAAGCTCAGTCGGGACAGGGACGGTATCCATTTTGAAATCAACAACGGAGAGGAATTTATCCCCAAAGTGGTGGCGGAATTGCCCCTGACCGTCAACTACATCAGCCTGCGTAAGCCGACGTTAGATGATGTGTTCCTTCAGTTGACCGGCCGGGATATTCGGGAAGAGGAAGTCGGCGCGAAGGACATCATGCGGGCGCATGTCCGGATGCGGAGGAGGCGACAGGGTTGATCAGAGCGGTTTACGTGATCTGGCTGCGGGAACTAATCAGATTCTGGCGGGAGCGGGCGAGAATTCTTACTTCCCTGCTTCAGCCCGCAGTCTGGCTGTTTATCATGGGTAAGGGCCTGGGGGCAAGTTTTAGCGGACCGATGGGGATTGACTATGCCCGATTCATGTTTCCTGGAGTGATTGGGATGACGGTTTTGTTTACCTCTATCTTCTCCGGGATGTCGATTATTTGGGACCGGGAGTTTGGCTTCCTGAAAGAGATTCTGGTCGCCCCGGTGTCTCGGCTGTCGGTGGTAATCGGGAAGGCCCTGAGCGGTAGCACGACGGCCATCCTGCAGGGGTCACTGGTCATGCTGTTCGGGCCGATTCTTGGAATAAAGCTTTCCTTTTGGGTCGTTGGCCAGGTGATCGGGATCATGTTTTTAATTGCGCTGGCTTTATCTTCCATCGGTATTTTAATTGCAGCCCGGATGGAATCCTTTCAGAGTTTCCAATTGATCATGAACTTTGTGGTCATGCCGATGTTTTTCTTAAGTGGGGCAGCCTTCCCCCTCGGAAATCTCCCGCTGTGGATGAAATCGTTGGTGACCATTGACCCGCTGGCTTACGGGGTTGACGCCCTGAAAGGGGTAATTCTTGGCTTTAATGAGTTTCCACTGGTGCTGGATTTGACGGTGGTGACGGCGACGATGCTGGTCGCTATGGTAGGGGCGATGGTCCTGTTTAATCGGGAGGGATGATTGTTCGGCGTACTCGCCGATGAGAAAAAGGGCCGGCCTGTTACAGATGCTGCGCCTAGCCAGGGATGACGGTAAACAGGTCAGGGTGGTGGCGACGGAGACCAGACCGTACCTGCAAGGGGCCCGGCTGACGGCCTGTTCGGTTAGCCAGCTTGGGCTGGATGTGACCTTGATTGCTGACAGTATGGCGGCCTACTGCATGTTTAAGGGCCTGGTAAACAAGGTGTTTACGGCAGCCGACCGAATTTCCCTGGATGGTTGGGTTGCCAATAAGATTCGGTACGTATCAGCTGGCGATTGCTGCTGTATTAAAATCAACATAGCAGCAGTTAATCAAACGTTTAATTAGAACCCAAAAACACAGGGAAGTGAAAACGTGGACCACAAGCAACCGCTTGATTCAGTTTGTGCCGTGGCTGACGTGAAGGACCCCAAAACCAGGATCCTGGAAGCAGCGGAAAACCTTTTTGCCGATCGGGGGTTTGATGGGGTTTCCATCCGGGAAATTGCTGATCAGGCTCAGGTCAACAGCGCGATGATTTACTATTATTTTGGCAACAAGGAAGGCCTTTACCGGGGAATTATGGAGGGAATACTGTCTGAAATTACCAGTGTGATTGATCGGACTATCAAAGCAGGAGGAGATCCGGCCGAACGAATTACCCAGATCGTCAACAACTACATCAGCTTTCTCCAGCGCCGGAGACAAGCGGCCAAACTGTGGCTGCGGGTAATCAGTTCAGAGGATACGAAGCATATTGAAATGGCGGTTAATCAGTATATACCGAAGAATTTTCTGAGCTTTGAGCATACCATTCACGAAGGTATTGAATCGGGACTCTTTCGCCAGGTGGATACCAGATTAGCGGCAATTTCACTTATTGGCATGATTCTACTCTTCTTTATCGGCTCACCCATCATAAATCGGCTGCCAGGGATGACGAATTACCTTGAAGGGACGGGACAGCAATTAGCCCGGCATACCTTGGAGATTTTCTTCCATGGTTTGCAGCAGCGGGAAAGTGCAAACCAGGAAGACCAGGAACCAAAGGATCTTAACGCCAAGGAGGGAAGCGGTGAATGAAGGTGATTTGGGAGAGTTTAAGTCAGCATAAGAAAAAAATATTGTTCGGGCTCGGCATGATAACTATCGGGATGGTACTGTGTTACTATTTTCTCCTGGGCCAGAACCAGAAAAAATCCGGGGTGCTGACAGCGACGGGAACAATTGAAGCTACCCGGGTGAACATCAGCGCCAAAATCTCCGCGCGGGTTGAAAATCTGGCGGTTAAAGAAGGAGACCAGGTTACCCAGGGGCAGGTGCTGGTAAAACTCGATAGTGCCGCCCTAAACGCCCAATTGACCAAAGACGAGGCGGCGGTGGCGAAAGCGGAGGCATACCTGAAAGACTTGCAGGCGGGAGCACGCCAACCGGAGATTCGGGAAGCTCAGGCTGCGGTCCAGCAGGCGCAAGCCGATCTGGCGAAAGCGGAAGCGGATTGGCAACGAATTAACCAATTGTATGCCCAGGGTGCCAGTACTGCTCAAGAACTGGACCGGGCCAAAACTTTGTTGGAGACGGCCAGGGCTCAACTCACGGCCAAACAGCAGCGGCTGGAACTGATTAGAAGCGGCTCTAGGCCGGAGGCAATCGCGGCGGCCAGTCACGATGTCGAGCAAGCCCGCGCCCAGCTTGAGATGACCAAAACAAACCTCAACGAAACTATTTTAACCGCTCCGATGTCAGGGACCGTGTTGTTTAAAGGCGCAGAGCCGGGAGAACTGGTGACTGCCGGGCAGCCCATCCTGACGCTGATCGATTTGGCGCACTTATGGATGCGGATCTATGTGCCAGAAACGGAAATCGGTCAGGTTAAACTTGGCCAGGCGGTTCGAATAACAGTTGACTCTTTCCCCAACCGGGAGTTTTCGGGTCGGGTGGTGGAGATTTCACCCCAGGCTGAGTTTACCCCCAAGTTTATCCAGACGAAAAAAGAGCGGGTTAACCTGGTCTTTGGCGTGAAGGTCGAACTGGATAATTCAGAACACTTGTTGAAACCGGGCATGCCCGCTGACGCGGAGATCATCCTGGAAAGTGCCCGTTAGGTGCGAGGTCCGGATTATAGAAACCGATTGATATAGGACGAGAGAGGAGAGGGACCGGTGGAACAGTGGGCCCTGATCACTCGGGAGCTGAGAAAAGAATTTGGCCACGTGACGGCACTGGCCGGCTTGAATCTGCAGGTGAAGCGGGGAGAGATTTTTGGCTTGGTAGGTCCGGATGGAGCCGGAAAAACCACCGCCATTCGTCTGTTTTGCGGCTTAATTGACCCGACCGCCGGTATTTGTCAGGTATTTGGCCACAATCTGGCCACCGACGCGGAGGCTGCTAGACTAAAAATTGGCTACATGTCGCAGCGCTTCAGCCTCTACCGTGACCTAACGGTAATCGAAAACCTCTGTTTCTTTGCCGACATCTACCAGGTTCCCCGGCCGGTCCGTGACCAGCGGATTGAATCTTTACTTAACTTTACCAGACTGCAGCCTTTTACCAACCGTTTAGCCGAGGACCTTTCCGGCGGAATGAAACAAAAGCTGGCACTGGCCTGTACGGTCCTTCACGAACCGGAGTTGATTCTGCTTGATGAGCCGACTACCGGGGTTGACCCGGTGTCCCGTCGTGAGTTTTGGGATTTGTTACGGGAAATGAATCAGAAGGGTACTACCATTATTGTGTCTACTCCCTACATGGACGAGGCTGAACGCTGCCAGACTATTGCTTTTCTCCATCAGGGACGGGTGCTTCATGTCGGTTCACCGATGGAAATTCGACGTCTCATGAAGCACGAAATTATCGAGATTAAGGCAAAACCAAAATTTCTTGCCAAACAAGTGGCGAGCAAATTACCGGGAGTTAACGAAGTTAGCTTATTCGGGGACAAACTGCATCTGGTGGTGAACGAAGCGGTCAGAGTATTGCCCGGTCTTCAAGCCGGACTGGTCGAGGAGAAGGTGGAAGTCGTGGAAATCCGCCGGATTATGCCGTCCCTGGAAGATGTCTTTCTGTATCTGCTCAAGGAAAGAGGGGAAGCGGCGCAATGAATGATTACGCCGTAATCACCAGAGATCTGACCAAACAATTCGGGACATTTGTAGCGGTTGACCGTTTGAATTTAACGGTCAAGAAGGGCGAGATCTTCGGCTTTCTTGGCCCGAACGGGGCGGGGAAGTCAACCGTCATTCGCATGTTGTGTGGACTGCTTGATCCCACTTTGGGGGATGGCTGGGTCCTTGGCTACAACCTGAAAAAAGAGCCGGATAAAATCAAAATGGAGATCGGCTACATGTCACAGCGTTTCAGTTTGTATGAGGACCTCAGCGTAAAGGAGAATCTGAATTTTTATGCCGGGATCTATCAATTACCGGTTAAACAGCGCGCGCAGCGGTTGAAGGAGATTGTGGCGTTGGCCGGCCTGGAGGGGCGCGAAGAGGAATTGGTGGCTAACCTGTCTGGTGGATGGAAGCAGCGTCTGGCTCTGGGCTGTGCCATTCTGCATCAACCAGCCATGGTATTCCTGGATGAGCCGACGGGCAGCGTGGATCCCGCTGCTCGCCGTCAATTCTGGGATATTATCTATGAACTGGCCAATCAGGGTACTACGGTGGTGGTGACGACACATTACATGGACGAGGCAGAACACTGTGACCGGATCGGGTTTATGTACGGGGGAAAAATGATTGCTGTCGGTAGCCCCGATGAGATTAAGCTCTCCTTCTGGTCGGGTGAATTGATTGAACTGGAGGCAGACAATCCCTTACATGTATTGGACCGGGTCCGCCAGTATCCTCGGGTGAAATCGGCGAATCTGCATGGGTCGTTTGTTCACGCGGTGGTAGAATCAGCCGCTACGGTAATTTCCATTTTAGCCTCGGAGCTAAAAGAGCAAGGGATAGAGGTAACGAGAATCAGTCCGGTGTCGCCTTCCCTGGAGGATGTATTCGTCAACCTGGTGGAAAGAGAAAGGCAGGCCGAAGATATGGCCAGAATCGCGGCTAAGGACGGTGATAAGCGATGATCCAAACCCGGCTGTGGCCGATTATCACCAAGGAATTTATTCAGATGCGGCGCGATCGGTTGACCTTGGCCATGATGATTATGATTCCGGTTATCCAGCTCCTGCTCTTTGGTTTTGCGGTCAACACTGATGTCAAGCACCTGCCGACAGTGGTGTTTGACCAGTGCCGGCAGCAAGAGAGCCGGGAGATTTTGGCTGCTTTTCAAAATTCCCAGTATTATGACCTTGTCTACTACGTAAACAGTTTCGACGAAGTGACCAGGGCCATCGATAGCGGCCAGGCGAAGGTGGCGATCGTTTTCCCGCCTGACTTTGCTGAGGCACTCACGGTGAGAAGACAGGCGACCATGCAGGTGATTGTGGATGCTTCCGACCCGATGACGGCTTCCTCGGCCATCAGCACCGCTTCCGCCATCGGTCAATTGCGCTCGATCCAGGTGATGACGCAGGTACTGCAAAAGGCCGGTATAAGTGCTCCTTTGGAAATGCCTGTTGATGTTCGGGTACGGGCCTGGTATAATCCCGATCTGGTATCAGCCAACTTTATTGTCCCTGGGTTGCTGGGCGTTATCCTCACCATGACCATGGTAATGGTGACGGCGATGGCCATCGTTCGGGAACGGGAACGGGGGACGCTGGAACAGTTGATCGTCACCCCGATCAAAAAGTATGAGTTGATGATTGGCAAAATTGTGCCGTATATCGTGGTCGGCTATGTTCAATTGACGCTGGCGCTTCTCAGTGGTATCTGGATTTTCTCCGTACCGGTCGTGGGTAACCTGACACTGTTGTACGTTTTAACCCTGATTTTTATGGTGGCCAATCTGGGGATGGGTCTACTGATTTCGACGGTGGCCAAGAATCAGCAGCAGGCTATGCAGATGTCTATTTTTGTCATCTTGCCGACGATCCTGCTTTCGGGTTTTGTTTTCCCGCGTGAATCGATGCCCGCGTTAATCTACGGCTTGGGTTATTTGATTCCAGCGACCTATTATTTGCAGATTCTGCGGGGGATCATCTTGAAGGGGGTGAGTTTGCCTTATTTATGGCAATATATTTGGCCGTTGACCATTTACAGCGTCGCGATTATTGCCCTGGGGATTGTCCGATTCCGCAAGAAGTTAGAATAGGGTGATTGATGGGTTTAACTGAACCAGATCTTCACATGTTGACTTTTGAGGCCGTACTTGGTAAAATAAATGTCGTCAGTCGGGATGTGGCTCAGCTTGGTAGAGCGCTTGGTTCGGGACCAAGAGGTCGCAGGTTCAAATCCTGTCATCCCGACCATTGCTGTGCCTGCAAAAAGCTCCCGCTTCTAAGCGAAGCGGGAATGGTTTACCAGAAGAAAAGAGTGGTAGAAATGGTCCGCCGGCTTAAGAAGCGGACTGAATTAATCCATAATGCTGTGCAGCAAGGAATTAATACTACTGGTAGTCTGCTACGGACCGTATACGGCGCAGCGCCGACTAGCAAAAAAATGCGGCTTGTTGCTGTCCGCCTCAGGTATGCTGCAATAAGCGCGATACATGATTCCCCTGGACGGCCAAGAAAGGGGCATTGTTGACTAAGATAGATGGGAAGAAAACTGTGACAGGTCCCTCCGGAGTAGCAAGGCAAAAGGCAGCGCGAAACGGAGGAATTTTTTATCCTTTCGAGGATCAAAGTACTCTAACGGTAAAGGCGCAGGCCATGCCGGGGCAGGAACAACTAGCGAAACAATGTAATCAATTGTGTACAAATAAAGCGTTTGGTTGATTTCCCCTACACGCGCTTTAAGACGTATTTTAATAAGGTTCCCACAAATCTTTATGGAAATAAAAAGACAGGGTGCGGAAAGGGACAGATTCCACTGGTTGAAGTCCCGGACACAGGGAAAAAAGTACGCATTGCTGGATTTGTTGAAGACCGCTGGCAGGAACTGATATTACCAGGTGCAGTGGTCCGAAAAATAATTCAGTAGTGCTTGATGATCAAACACTTATAGCTCAAAGCCATGAAGTCCCAGGCTTTGGCAGTGGTAAGGCTCAGATTTCGTGATACTACCATATTTTTTCTGTTAAGACTGCTTTCTTTTACCGGGAGTCAAGTTTAATTCTTTTTATTAAGGCTTTTTGCAAAACTTGTGAAAAGTTGATATTTGCTTTTTCGGCCTTAATATTCAACCAGTTGGGTATTGTGAGGGTTTTCTTGACAGCGCGGTTGTCATTTTCTTTTCGATAGGCGTCTGTATCCACTTTACCATTGACAGCCTGTTTGATTTCATGGAGCTTGCTCTTAGCACGCCCCTTTACAAAATTCTCTACTTCCCGTGCGGATATCTTCCCGTGGTAGCTGAGATGCTCCATAATCGCCCGGCCCGATACCCCAAAGATATCAGTCAGGAAGGTAGAGAGCTTAAAACCGCAGCTTTGTAAATGCTTTTCAATCCGGTTTTTCTGGGAAGAAATTTCCTCGATGATGCTTTTGCGGTACCGGGTCAGATTACGGAGTTCCCGGATTGGTTTGGAGGGGATAAAACTTCCTTCTAACAATCTAACAATCCAGCGCGCAAAAGAGTAGCTATCCATTCGGCGTCCTTCATGTCAGTATTTTTGCCGGGAACGTTTTTCATATTTCCAGGATGTCTTGCATACGACTCACTCTTGCTCCAAAGAATTTCAGGGATGATTGCCCGAGAAGATACATAGTTTAACACCCGTGCTGTTCCCAAGTCTACATGAACAAGGGGCGACAATTGGCTGTGCTCAAAGGCAATCAGGTTAGGTTTGTGTTCGAGGTTAAACCATCAAAATGCAATCAACCTTGTTCCTGATAATTCCAATGTAGCAGAAAATCATACCTTTGCAATCACAAACTTATTTTCATTATTGGTTGTACCTTGGCCGGCATGGGTGGTTTGTGATGTTTCACTTTGGTATGTTTCTTGGGACTTAAAAACCCATTTTAATGCGTTTTACCTGGCGTTCGCTTAGGCTTAAAATCTCTGCTGCTTCGCTGATGGTCATTTTCCCGTCGAGTAAGCAACGAGCCACATATAGCTTGTTTCGTTCATCCTGTGTCATTGATAATATCATCCTTTCATTTTAACCGAAGTGACATTTTCTAGAGAATATTTCAAGGTGACATAATCACAGAATGAACACATGCTTGCCACTTAGAGTAAAATTTTAGTGGGGACAGGTAGATAGGCAGAAGGAAATCTAGGAAAGAAAATAGAAACCAACCCCCGAATGCTAAAAAACCACGGATCCACTAAGGGTCCGAAAGAAGGAGGTTGGTTTCTGATGAAAGAATTCGCCGTGGACCGTATTGATTCCTTCAAAGGATTTGTATTTAACCTACTCAAAGTGATGGTGAGCATTATAGGGCAAACCTTGGAGACCATATTGAACCAACTTGACGAAGAACTAGGCCATCCCGGGAAAGGATGGGAATCCATCGGGAAGCGGGAACGGCGTCTTGTGACGCTGTTTGGGTTAGAAATTGTAATCAAGCGGCGGGGATACCGGCGGCGGGTTGGAGGGAGAACGGAAATAATTTTCCCACTTGACCAGGCTTTAGGCTTACGCCCGGAGGAGCGTTATTGCCCGTTGGTCCAGCAATTGGCCATTGAGCTGGCGACCAAACTATCTTTTCGGGAGACAGCCGCCGTGCTGGAGAATACGTTTTTCGTACCAGTAAGCCACCAAGAGATTCACCGGTGGGTAACCGGAGGCTGGGGAAGCACGAGAAGCAGAAGAACAAGAGAAGGCAGCAGCAGTTATAGAGCGGAAGCAGCTATTGAAGCAGAGTAACCGGGAAGTTCCGGCGTTGGTAATAGAAGCTGACGGAGTATTTGTG